>JALSGY010000150.1 GCA_026982515.1 Paracoccaceae bacterium | reverse complement strand
GGGTGAACAGGCCCGCCGCGCCGGGAAACACCCCGCCTTCGCGGTTGGGCGCCATCCCGCCGGTGACCATCAGCCCCACCCCGCCCCGGGCCCGCTCGGCGTAGAATTCGGCCACGCGGTTCCAGTCCTTCGTCTCTTCCAGGCCGGTGTGCATGGAGCCCATCAGCACCCGGTTCTTCAGGGTGGTGAAACCAAGCTCAAGCGGGGCGAGAAGATGCGGATAGTCGGTCATGGCGGTTCCCTTCTGCTCTCTTCTCTGTGGCAAAACCCGCACCGCCTGTCACGCGGAACGCGGCGTCAGAGCGAGGGCTCAGGAGGTTTCCACGCAATGGCGCCGGAAGGCGCGCTTGAGCATGTCCAGCTCGGCGCGCAGCAGTTCCACCTCGGCGCGGATGTCGTCTTCCAGCGGCTCGCCGGTAATGATGGTGAAACTGTCCAGCGTCTCACCGGTAGCAGCGTCATTGATGAGGAACACCTGCACCCCGTCCGACAGCAGGTCGGGCGGGATGGCGATACGCAGGTGCCAGGTGCCGGGGTTGGCGTCGTCGGGCGTCAGGGCGAAGCTGTGGACCGGCGCCCCACTGTGCAGCACCTCGATGGCGGGGTCTTCCTGCACCTCGCCCGTGGGGGCGACCACGCCCTCCCAGATGCCGGCCTGGATTCTCGTTCGGGTGACGGTGAACTCCGACATGGCGCGCTCTCCTACAACTCGGCCCGCGGGCGGCGGCTGAAGGTGATGTCGCGCAGGACGATCTGGTTCATCTCCGGGCTTTCGAAGATCAGGTCGATCCAGGCGCGCTCCACCCGTTTTTCGTTGATGTTCGTATAGGCAAGGTCGAATTCGGCGATCATCTCGTCTTCTCCTCCCACCGGCAGCTCACGCACGATCTGCTCGGTGTTGGGGCCGTGGCGGATGTTGATGCGAGCGAAGATTTCCAGGGGCCTCTCACATTCGGCAATGGTGCTCAGACGGATCACGTGGCGCTTTTTCAAGCCATGGACGGCCTCTTTCGGAAGATCGATCGCCAGTGACAGGAAGCTGCCATCGAACCGGAAGACATCCATGCGCAGGCCGAAGGGGGCGAGATCTTCCTCGCGGGAGTTGCGGATCTGGCGCAGGGTCAGTTCGGAAATGGCGCAATCGTGAAAAAGGGTCACCTCGCGGCCGAGCTCCTCGCGCGGGTGGGCGGCCACGATGCCCTGACGGCTGACGGGGCCGCGCCACAACTCCGGCCGCCAGGCCCAGTCGGCGTGCAGGGGCTTGTCAATCGCGTTGGTGCCGATGAGCGGCAGGGTCAGCCGGGCATCGGCCTTGTGCAGGACCCTGTCGATCAGGCGGCGCAGCTCCCGTGCACGCGCACGCAGCCGGCGCAAGGTGGCCAGATCGGCCTCATCAGCCAGCCGTTCCGCCCGGCGCCAGCGGCGCAGGGCAAGCCGGTGGATGATGCGATCCATCACGCTGCGTATCCGCTTCATCGATGCCCTGCCCTGCTGCTTCTTGCCGGGAACAATACCTGATACGGGTTTCTGCCCGGCAAACGGGCGCAAGTCACGCCTCTTTGTTCGCCTCCCCGCCGGTTTGTCCCGCATTGCGGCTTTCGGAGCGTATGCGCGCGGCGAAGGTTTCAAGCAGGGCAAGCCCGGCCTGCGAGGGAATCGGCCTGTCGGCGAAGCCGGTCACGGAAATCGTCACGATGCGGCCGTTCACATCGAACAGACCGCGCCAGTAGACCTGCTGAAGCTCGCCATGGGCACCGCTGGTGTCGCGCAGGCGGATATAGAAGGCGCCCCCCTCGCGGCGGGTGTCGAGCACCTCCACCGAGGCCGCGCGCCCGTCACGCGCCAAGGCGGCACGGCCGGCCTGAGAGGTGAAATAGGGCTTCAGCCCGTCAATGGCCGCACTGATCGCACTGCCCGAGCGGGGCGAGACGGAGACCGTCAGCACCGCGGGCACGGCCGGCGCCGGGGCGCGGGCGGAATTGCTGATCGAGGCGCAGCTGCCGAGCAGCGCGAAGGCCCCGGTTTCGTCATCGCGGACCGTCGAGCGATCCACACAGAACCCCGGCGGCCCGGCGACAACCACCTCTCCGCCGGCCAGCACGGCCCTTTCCACCGCCCGGCCCGACAGCCCGAACCCGCCCGCGGCAATATCCGGCAGCCCCGCGCAGCCGGCGAGCACCGCCGCCATCACGACAAGGACCGCCCTCAACCGCGCGCGCGGCTCACAGATCCATGTAGACATGCTTCTCGGCCTTGGCGCCGGGGTGGGTGACGGCCCCGTTCCTGGTGGCGCCAACCAGTTGGGCGTATTTCCACAACGCGCCGCTGGAATAGATCGTCTCGCGCGGGCCTTTCCATTCGGCCTTGCGCGCGGCCAGTTCCTCGTCGGTCAGGTCAACCGAAATCTCGCCCCGGATCGCGTCGATGGTGATCATGTCGCCGTCGCGCACAAGCGCAATCGGGCCGCCATGGGCGGCCTCGGGGCCCACATGACCCACACAGAAGCCACGGGTGGCGCCGGAGAAGCGGCCATCGGTGATCAGCGCTACCTTCTTGCCCATTCCCTGGCCGGAAATGGCGGCGGTGGTGGCCAGCATCTCGCGCATGCCGGGGCCGCCGGCCGGACCCTCGTTGCGGATCACGATGACCTCGCCTTCCTTGTACTCACGCGCCTGCACGGCGGCGAAGGCGTCTTCCTCGCATTCGAACACCCGGGCCGGGCCGGTGAACACCTGCTGGTCTTCCTCCATGCCCGCCACCTTCACGATCGCCCCGTCAGGCGCGAGGTTGCCCTTCAGGCCGACCACCCCGCCGGTGGGCGAGATCGGGTTTTCCACCGGGTGGATCACCCGCCCGTCGGCCTCGCGCGAGACCATGTCGATCTCCTCGCCGATGGTCCGGCCGGTGACAGTGAGGCAATCCTCATGGATCAGCCCGGCCTTGCGCAACTCCTTCATCACCACCGGCACGCCGCCGGCCTCGTAAAGGTCTTTCGCCACGTACTGGCCGCCCGGCTTGAGATCGACGAAATAGGGAGTGTCGCGGAAGATCTCGCACACGTCGTCGAGATCGAAGTCGATCCCGGCCTCGTGGGCGATGGCGGGCAGGTGCAGCCCGGCATTGGTGGAACCGCCAGTGCAGGCGACCACACGGGCCGCGTTTTCCAGCGACTTGCGGGTCACGATGTCGCGCGCGCGGATGTTCCTCTCGATCAGCATCATCACCGCCTCGCCCGAGGCCACCGCATAATGGTCGCGGCTTTCATAGGGGGCCGGCGCGCCGGAGGAGTTGGGCAGTGCCAGGCCGAGAGCCTCGGAGACGCAGGCCATGGTATTGGCGGTGAACTGGCCGCCGCAGGCCCCGGCCGAGGGGCAGGCGATGCGCTCCAGAACTTCCAGCTCGGCGGCGCTCATGTTGCCCGCCTGGTGCTTGCCCACACCCTCGAAAACATCCTGTACGGTTACGTCCTTGCCATCGAGCCGCCCCGGCAGGATCGAGCCGCCATAGATGAACACCGAAGGCACGTTGAGGCGCACCATGGCCATCATCATCCCCGGCAGGGACTTGTCGCAGCCGGCCAGCCCGACGATGGCATCATAGCAGTGGCCGCGCATCGTCAGCTCCACCGAATCGGCGATCACCTCGCGCGAGGCCAGCGAAGAGCGCATCCCCTCGTGCCCCATGGCGATGCCGTCGGTGACGGTGATGGTGGTGAACTCCCGCGGGGTGCCGCCGCCGCTCTTGACCCCCAGCTTGACCGCCTGGGCCTGGCGGTTCAGAGCGATGTTGCACGGCGCGGCCTCGTTCCAGCATGTGGCCACGCCGACGAAGGGCTGGGCGATCTCTTCCTCGGCCAGCCCCATCGCATAGAGGTAGGAGCGATGCGGTGCGCGCTCGGGCCCTTCCGTCACGTGGCGGCTCGGCAGCTTGCTCTTGTCATATCTG
>JALSGY010000149.1 GCA_026982515.1 Paracoccaceae bacterium | reverse complement strand
TGCGAGAAAGTCGGCCGACCGAGGGGCCCAAGCGGGCCACGATCGATCTTCGGGTCAGTCGTGGCGGCGACGGTTCTTCGGAACCGGAGCACATGAGCCGGAAACCCTTCGGGGTGGAAGGTTCAGGAAGGCGTCAGGGTGTGCCGCAAGGCACGATGCGAAGACCGCGTCTGAGCACCTGGCGCCTTTTCCTGTGCCCGCATGCCGGTTGCCTGGCGCCCGGTCGTCCCCTCCGCCCGACGAAACCCGCCCAATGAAAAGGGGCCCGGTTACCTTTGTATCCGAGCCCCCTCAGCGTCAGCTGATGCATTACCGCGTCCATGCACCTGTGCGGGGACAGATACAATGCGTCCTGCCGAAGATCAACCACATGTGGGGGGATTCGGCGCGATATCCCCAATATCTCATGAAAGTCACTAGAAACTGTGGCCTTTGTGCACTTGCAGACTACTTCATGGGGAAGGCCGGGGGGCGGGCACATGGGAGGCGCGGGCGCACATCAAATACTCAGCATATTTGCATTTTGCATTTCCAACCTTAACATAATCGACACAAAACCATCACGAACAGGGAGATGATAGTGAGAAAACCCGCAATTCTGGCCGCCGCAGCGGCCCTCGCCGCCAGTGCCATCGCCCCGGCCTTTGCCGGTGTCAAGGATGGGCCGATGACCTTCCTGCGCAAGGGCGACCAGGAGATCATCGTCTTCGTCTACGAGGACAAGCTCTACTGCCGGCGCACCTCCGACGACTACGAGATGTGCAACGGCATGACCGAACAGCCCGACGGCACATGGAAGGGCAAGCGGATGAAGCACCCTGACATGCCGGGCTTCATGCGCTTCAACGGCACCGTGACCTTTACCGAAGCCGGGCTTAACATCCGCGGCTGCGCCCTGGGCATTTGCGACGCCGAGGACTGGGTTCTCAAGAAGTGAGCACCATGGGCGGGGCATGTCCCCGCCCCTGTGCTGCCCGTCACCGCGGCACCTCCATCACCAGCAGCCGCAGAATGTCGCGGTGCACGAAGCGATCCTCGGCCATCTTCAGCCCGGCGCGCACCACGTATTGCTCGGTGTGGCGGTCGAAGCGCGCGCCATAGGCGAACTCCACCCAGGGTGCCCAGAGCCGCATGATCCGCCGCCGCAGCGGGTGCTCCGATAGCGTATATTCCAGCACCCTGATCTGTCCGCCGGGGCGGGTGAGGCGGGCCAGCTCGCGCAGTGCCGGCAGTTGCAACTCGTCGGGCAGCACGCAGAACATGAAGCTCGAGACCACCGCGTCGAAGCTGCCCGCCTCCAGCCCCGTGTCCACCGCATCGGCCTGCAGCAGCCGCGCGCGCACGCCCAGCCGGGCCTGGCGTCTGCGGGCGCGCGACAGCATCTGCGCGCTGAGGTCGATCCCGGTCACATCGGCATCTTCCGGGTAGAAGGGCATGTTGCGCCCCGTGCCCACCCCGGCGTCCAGGATCCGCCCCGACAGACCTTGCCAGAGCACCCGCCGCACCGGGCGGTAGCGCAGGTATTCGAAGGGCAGATCCAGCAGATCGTAAGCCCTGGCAATGGCCCCGTAAACCGGCTGTTTGCTGCCGCTGTCCGCCTTGGGCGCCATCGGGCCCGCGCCCGGTTGCCGTTCTCCGGCCATCCGATGAACCTCCCTGGTCCGGCGCGCGCTTCTTCGCCCCCAGTCTGCGCCCGCCGCCCTCTTCCGGCAACAGGCCTGCCGCCTATCCGCCGGCGCAGGCCCCTCACCTTTGCGTGAATGCTTCGGCGATCTTTCCTTGTCTCGGGGCGCTTGGGGGGCGTAGAGAGGGGAAGAAAACCTTTTCGAGGCAGGCAAGATGGCAGAAAGAAACGGATATTCCCGCCTTCAGATCGCATTGCACTGGTCGATCGTGGCCCTGGTGCTGGTGGAATACGCCTCGGGCGAGCTGGTCGAGGAGGCCAGCCGCACCAGTGCGCTGGCGCTCATCCATGTCTGGTCGGGGCTGGCGATCATCGTGCTGATGATACTGCGTCTGGGGCTGAGGCTGCTGCGCGGCGCCCCGCCGCCGCCCCGATCCGAGCACGAGCTTCTGCGCCGTTTCGCGGTCTGGACGCACTGGGCCTTCTACGTGCTGCTGTTCGCCATCCCCGGTGGCGGCGCGCTGGACTGGTACTTCGGCCTCGGCTTCGGTCAGGTGATCCACAACGTGGGCGAGCCGGTCTTCTTCGTCCTGGTGTGGATTCACATCGGGGCGGCGGCAGTGCACCATTTCATCTTCCGCACCAATGTTGTGCGGCGGATGGTGGTGCCCGAGCGGTAGGCGGGCTCGTCAGGCCCAGGACCCATCAATCCCGCACTCCCAGCGGGCCGGGGGATGAACGGCGAACGCCCGCCCCGGGCGATCGCCTGCCCTGACATGCGCTACCCCCTCATCCGTTCCCCCTTCGGGTCGTACATCGGCCTCAGCGACGCCTCGCAGGCAAAACGCTCTCCGGCTATCTCGATCTCGTAATCCGCCCCGGTCAACGCCTCGGCGGTTTCTCCCGCGCAGGGCACGTAGCCCAGCCCCACCGCCGCGCCCAGCCAGTGCCCGTAAGCGCCCGAGCTGAGATAGCCAACTACCTTGCCGTCGCGCCAGATCGGCTCGTGGTGATAGAGCAGCGGGCCGGGGTCCTTCAGGCGGAACTGCACGAGCCGCCGCTCCAGCCCTGCCTCGTGCCTGCGCAGAACCGCCTCGCGGCCGATAAAGGCGGGCTTGGAGAGGTCGACGGCAAAGCCGAGCCCGGCCTCGAGCACGTGGTCCTCGCAGGTGATGTCGTGGCCGAAATGGCGAAAGCCCTTCTCGATGCGGCAGCTGTCCATCATGTGCATGCCGCACGGCTTCAGCCCCAACCCCTGCCCGGCCTCCCAGATGGCCTCGAACACATGCCCCGCCATGTCGGTGCTGACATAGATCTCCCAGCCCAGCTCGCCCACATAGGAGATACGATGCGCCCGCGCCAGGCCGAGGCCGATCTCGATTTCGCGGGCGGTGCCGAAGGGGAAGGCGTCATTCGAGAAATCATCGGGCGAGACCGCCTGCATCAGGGTGCGCGCCTTCGGCCCCATCACCGCCAGCACGCCCTCGGCGGCGGTCATGTCGGTGATCGTCGCGCGCCGCTCGCCCCTGTGGCGGGCAAGCCATGTCTGATCGGCCAGCCGGGTGGCCGCCGGGGTGATCACCAGCCAGGCCTCCTCGGCCAGCCGGGTTACGGTGACATCCGCCTCGATCCCGCCGCGGCTGTTGAGGAACTGCGTGTAGACGATCCGCCCCACCGGCACCGAAACATTCGCCCCGCAGACATGGTTGAGCAGCTCTTCCGCTTCCGGCCCCTCGACCCGGATCTTGCCGAAACTCGACATGTCGTAAAGGCCGATGTTCTCGCGCACCGCCCGGTGCTCGTGCGCGGCGTTACCAAACCAGTTCTGCCGCCCCCAGGTGTATCGGTACTCGCGCACCTGGCCGGGGTCGGCGAACCAGTTTGCCCGCTCCCATCCGGCAATCTCGCCGAACACCGCCCCGCGGGCCTTCAGATGCTCATGGAAGGGGCTGCGCCGCACCCCCCGTGCGGTGGTCTTCTGCCGGTATGGGAAATGGTCCGCATAGAGCAGGCCAAGCGTCTCGGTGGCACGTTCGCGCAGGTAATGGAGGTTGCCCTGGAAGGGCTGCATCCGGGCGCTGTCCACATCGCCCAGGTCGAAGGGCTTTTCGCCGTCTTCCATCCACTGCGCCAGCGCCATCCCCGCGCCACCCGCCGACTGGATCCCGACCGAGTTGAACCCGGCAGCGACCCAGAAATTATCGCATTCGGGCGCCAGGCCCAGGTGATAGGCGTCGTCGGGGGTGAAGCTTTCGGGCCCGTTGAAGAAGGTGTGAATCCCGGCCCGTTCCAGCAGCGGCATCCGCCGGACGGCGGCCTCGAGGATG
>JALSGY010000148.1 GCA_026982515.1 Paracoccaceae bacterium | reverse complement strand
GTCTTCGCATCACGGTCGGAGACGAGGCAAGCTGCCGCCGCGTGGCCCATGCCATCGCGGCGTTCAAGGAGGACAGGCGGTGAGCATCATCTATGACCGCGTGGCGCTGATCGGGCTGGGCCTGATCGCCGGTTCCATGTCCCTGGCCATGCGCCGCGCCGGGCTGGCAGGGCGGATCGTCGGCACCGCCCGTTCGGCCGAAACGCGCGCGGTGGCGCGCGAGATCGGGCTGGTCGACGAGGTTTTCGAGACCGCCGCCGAGGCGGTGAAGGGGGCCGATCTGGTGGTCCTGGCGGTTCCGGTGGGGGCCATGGCTTCGGTGGCGCGCGAGATCGGCCCGCATCTGAAGCCCGGTGCCACCGTCACCGACGTGGGGTCCGTCAAGCGCGCGGTGATCCGCGCGGTCGCGCCGCATATGCCCAGAGGCGTGCATTTCATCCCCGGTCATCCCCTGGCCGGCACCGAGCACTCCGGCCCGCGCTCGGGTTTTGCAGAGCTTTTCGACAACCGCTTCTGCATCCTGCTGCCGCCCGAAGGCGTGGATGCGGGCGCCCTGGCGGATCTGCGCACCCTGTGGCAGGGCATGGGGGCCAATGTCGAGGAAATGGACCCCGATCACCACGATCTGGTGCTTGCGGTCACCAGCCACGCGCCGCACCTGATCGCCTACACGATGGTCGGCGTGGCCGATGACCTCCGCCGTGTCACCGACAAGGAGGTGATCAAGTATTCGGCCGCCGGTTTCCGCGATTTCACCCGCATCGCAGCCTCCGACCCGACCATGTGGCGCGACGTGTTTCTCAACAACAAGGACGCGACGCTGGAAATCCTCGGCCGCTTCACCGAAGAGCTGTTCGCCCTGCAGCGGGCGATCCGCACCGGCGACGGCGATTACCTGTTCGAGTATTTTACCCGCACCCGGAACATTCGCCGGGGCATCATCGAGGCGGGGCAGGATACCGATGCTCCGGATTTCGGACGCATCGGAAAGGCCTGATCCGGAAGGAAGGATATTGCCCGCCTTCCGGGCCTCGGGCCGTATCGCATCCGTCCGAACACATTCTGCCGGGGTACATTCGCGCCGCTTGCGCGCGGGCCACCTTTGCAAGGCCCGGGCAGTTGGGCATCCTGCGCTGCTGCCGGGCGTGAACCTGCCTTGCGGGGTCAGCGCAGCTGCAGCCTCGGGGCGGGGCCCAGGGGGAGAGGTCCGAAGAAGACCAGCCCGTTCCTGAAGTTCAGCGGCGCGTCCAGAGATTTCGGGCTGCCCGACATGCCGGCCAGCACTTCGAGCGCCCGTTCCACGCTCGTGGACAGGTTTTCCGGCACCAGCCCGGTGCTCACGCCGATCTGCAGCATCTCGCGCCAGTTCACGGCCTTGATCATGATCTGCCCTTCCAGGACGCCGCCCGCGCGCACCTCCAGATCACCCGCCGCCTGCAGCTCCAGATCGCCCCATCTTGCCTGCAGCAGCTTCAGCTTCAGCGCGGTGGGCTGCGGGCGGCGCCGCTCGATGGCCGTGCGGTCCCAGGGGGTGTCAAACTCCACCGTGCTGTCGATCTTCAGGGCGGTGAGGACATCGGGCAGGGCGCGCGCGGGGTCGAGCGCGGCCAGAACGCCATCGGAGGGGCGCAGGTTTCGTGCCTCGAAGTAGATGTCATGGGCGTTTTCCTGCCCCACCGTCTGGCGGGTGTGGAACTCGCCCTCTTCGAGGCTGGCCGTCCAGCCGAGGCTGGAGCGCAGCGAGACATTGCTCAGCACGAAGGACGAGCGCTCCAGCGTAAGGGCGGTATCGGGCACAAGGACGATCGAGGCGCGCATGTCATCGCTGATCATGGTGATCTTCTGCCATGGCGAGGCGAAGGATTGTTCCTCGGGCCAGATGGCAATGAGGTGGTTGGGCCGGTAGCTGAGCGAAATGATACGCAATTGCGGCATGTTCCAGGCAAGCCCGCTGCGCGGATCGGCCAGTTCGAGGCCGGTGATGGTGGTATCGAACCTGTGGGGAAAGCCGCGGGTATTCAACGTGACGTATTCCGCCAGCCAGCCCTCGGTGCGTCGCTGCTCGATCCAGCTGCGCAGTCCGTTTTCCACGGCACTGGCGCCCACATACCAGTAGCCGCCCCAGGCCAGGGCGGCGATGATCACCACGGCGGTAAGTATGCGCATCGAGGCCTCTTTGACATGCTTCGCCGGTGGTGTTTAAAGCCCTGCGCAGCGGAGGGCCAGTGTACATGAGCGTGAACGGCATGTGGGTGTTCGGTTACGGTTCCCTGATGTGGGACCCCGGCTTTGCCGAGGCTGAGCGGGTGATCGCCCGCCTCGGGGGCTATGCCCGCAGCTTCTGCATGCGCTCCATCCACCACCGGGGAACACCGCGGAACCCGGGGTTGGTGCTGGCGCTGGACGAGGCCCCCGGCCACCATTGCGACGGCATCGCCTTTCGGGTGAGCCCGGGCCATGAAGAGGATACGCTGGCGTATCTGCGTGAACGCGAGCTGATCTCCTCGGCCTATCTGGAGCGTCGCCTGCTTGTCGAACTTGCCGACGGGCGCCGGGTGGAAGCCCTGACCTTCGTGGTCGACACCGGCCACGTGCAGTATTGTGGCGGCCTGGCGCTGGAGGAACAGGCCGGGATCATCGCCCGCGCAGCCGGCGGGCGCGGACCCAACACCGAGTATCTGTACAACACTACCGCCCATCTGCGGGAGCTCGGCATCTCCGATCCCGATCTGGAGTGGCTTTCGGCGCGGGTGCGTGACATCCTTGTGACAGGGGCAGAATAATAGGTTGTTGGCACCGGCGCGGACTGGTCCTATCTTGGCGCAGGATAACAGCGTCAGGAAATGTCCATATGGACCAGCCGGATCGCGAGGCCGAGCCGTTCTTCACCCAGCCCGTGCGCCAGATCACGGTCATGCTCATCGTCCTGGGCCTTGTCGGCTTCGGGGCCTATGTGGCGTTTCCGCGGGTGGCGCCGGTGTTTCTGGCCAATCCCTACCTCAACGGGTTCATCCTGCTGGTCTTCGTGATCGGTGTCTTCGCCTGTTTCTGGCAGGTCATCCAGCTGGTCAGTTCCGTCAGCTGGATCGAGGGCTTCGTGCGCGGCCGGGCCGGGCATGCGATGGTCAAGGCGCCGCGGCTGCTGGCGCCGCTGGCCGCGCTCTTGCGCACCCGTGGCGCGAAGATGCAGATCAGCGCCTCCTCGGCCAGCTCGATACTCGATTCCGTCGCCACCCGTATCGACGAGGCACGCGACATCACCCGCTATATCGGCAACCTGCTGATCTTCCTGGGGCTGCTGGGCACCTTCTACGGGCTGGCCACCACGGTGCCGGCAGTGGTGGACACGATCCGCTCGCTCGCTCCGCGGGAGGGTGAAGGCGCGGCCGAGGTCTTCACCCGGCTGATGAGCGGGCTCGAAGCCCAGCTCGGCGGCATGGGCGTGGCCTTCGCTTCGTCGCTGCTGGGGCTGGCGGGCTCGCTGGTGGTCGGCCTGCTGGAGCTGTTCGCCGGCCACGGCCAGAACCGCTTCTACCGCGAGCTCGAGGAATGGCTCTCCACCATCACCCGGCTGGGTTTTTCCGCAGGCGAAGGCGAGGGGGGCGCAGACGGGGATGCCACGGTTGCCCTGCTGGAACATTTCTCGGAGCAGATGGACGCGCTGCAGGCTGTTCTGGCGCGGGCCGGTCCCGACCATTCAGGGCTTGACGAGCGCCTTGAGCGGCTGGCCGGCGCGCTTGAACGGATCGGTGGCCAGATGGCCGGCGCGGTCGAACAGATCGGCACGAAGGTGGCCGATCAGGCGCAGGATATCGGCAGGACCGTCGCCGCGCTGGAGCAGGTGGCCAGGGGGCAGGAGCGCCTGATCTCGCTCATCGAGGAGCGGGAGGAAGAAAGCTCGGCCCATGTGGACGCCGAAAGCCGGATGCGCCTGCGCTCCATCGATGTGCAGCTCTTGCGGATCCTCGAGGAGATCT
>JALSGY010000147.1 GCA_026982515.1 Paracoccaceae bacterium | reverse complement strand
GATGTCTACGGCATTTCTCTGGAAGATCTGCGCAGCCTGCCGCGGATCGCCGCGGGCGAGGGTGCGCGGGGCTCGCTGGCGCGTTTCGGCGAGGGCATCGCCATCGGTTCGGGCGTGGCGCGCCAGCTGGGGGTGCAGGTGGGCGACCGCATCCGCCTGATCTCGCCCAACGGCGTGCGCACCGCCTTCGGCACCAGCCCCCGCGTCAGTGCCTTCGAGGTGGTCTACATCTTCTCTGCCGGGCGCTACGACATCGACAACACCCGCGCCTACCTGCCCTTTGCGCAGGCGCAGCGCTTCTTCAATCGCGACGGCATGGCCGACGAGATCGAGGTGATGGTGGAAGACCCCGAGAACGTCGAGGCCTACGCCGGCGCGCTGCTGCAGGCGGCCGGGGAACGCGCCCTGTTGTGGACATGGCGCGACCGTTCGGGCGCCTTTCTGCGGGCGCTGGATATCGAGGACAACGTGATGTTCATCATCATGTCGATCCTGGTGCTGATCGCGGCGATGAACATCATCTCGGGGCTGATCATGCTGGTGAAGAACAAGGGCCGCGACATCGGCATCCTGCGCACCATGGGGCTGACCGAGGGTTCGGTGCTGCGCATCTTCTTCATCTGCGGGGCGCTGGTGGGGGTGCTGGGCACCGCTTTCGGAGTGGTGCTGGGTTCGCTTTTCGCCCTTTACATCGATCCGATCTTTTCCTTCGTGAACTACGTGGCCGGCGGCGGGGTGTGGGACCCGTCGATCCGCGGCATCTACAACCTGCCGGCCAAGCTGCAGGCGGGCGACGTGATCTCGGCGGTGGTGCTGTCGCTGGGACTGTCCTTCGGGGTCACGCTGTTTCCGGCCCGCCGCGCGGCGCGGATGAATCCGGTGGAGGCGCTGCGCTATGAGTGAGCCGGTGCTGGCCCTGGAGGGCATCGAGAAGGCCTATCTGCGCGGCACGCCGGGCGAGGTGGTGGTGCTGCGCGGCGCTTCGCTTGCGCTGGCGCGCGGCGAGGTGGTTGCGCTGGTGGCGCCCTCGGGGGCGGGCAAGTCGACGCTGCTGCACATCGCCGGGCTGCTGGATACGGCAGATGCCGGGCGGGTGGTGCTGGGCGGGCGCGAGATGACCGGCCTGTCGGATCGCCGACGCACCCGTGCCCGACGCGAGGACATCGGCTTCATCTATCAGTTCCACCACCTGCTGCCCGAGTTCACGGCGCTGGAAAACATCGTCCTGCCGCAACTGGCCAACGGGGTGGCGCAGAGCAGGGCGCAGGCGCGGGCGCTCGATCTGCTGGGGCGCGTGGGAGTGGAGGCGCGCGCCGATCACCGGCCGGCGGCGCTTTCGGGCGGCGAGCAGCAGCGGGTGGCCTTCTGCCGGGCGCTGGCCAACGCCCCGCGCTTGCTGCTGGCCGACGAGCCCACCGGCAACCTTGATCCGGACACCGCCGAGCGGGTCTTCGCCACGCTGCTGGATCTGGTGCGCGAAACCGGTCTTTCGGCCCTGATCGCCACCCACAATCTGGAACTGGCGGCGCGGATGGACCGGGTTCTGCGGCTTGACCATGGGGTGATCAGCGATGGGTGAGGGGCGCGTGGCGGGGCCGGGACATGAGTATTTTCGGCAAGATGAAGGGGCGAGGCGATGAGCGGGCCGCTGACGGGGGTGAGGATCGTCGAGTTTGCCGGGCTTGGCCCGACGCCCTTTGCCGCCATGACCCTGGCCGATTTCGGTGCCGAGGTGGTGCGCATCGAGCGCCCCGGCGCGCGGCCGCTGATCCCCCAGGAGGTGGATATCCTCAACCGGGGCCGGGGCTTCGTGGAGTTGGATCTCAAATCGCCCGCAGGCCGGGAGGCGGCGCGCGCCCTGATTTCCCGGGCCGACGGGCTGATCGAGGGCATGCGCCCGGGGGTGATGGAGCGCCTTGGCCTGGGCCCTGACGAGATGCTGGCGGCCAACCCCCGGCTGGTCTACGGGCGGATGACGGGCTGGGGGCAGGAGGGGCCTCTGGCCAGTCGCGCCGGCCACGACATCAACTACATTTCCCTTACCGGCATGCTGCATGCGATCGGCGGGGAAGCGCCGGCGGTGCCGCTCAACCTGTTGGGAGATTTCGGCGGCGGGGGCATCTACCTGGCCTTCGGGATGGTCTGTGCGCTGCTTGAGGCGGGGCGCTCGGGGCGGGGGCAGGTGGTGGACGCGGCGATCGTGGACGGGGTGTCGCATCTGGCGGCGATGATCCACTCGTTGCGTGCGGCCGGGCTGTGGGCCGACCGGCGGCAGGCCAACCTGCTGGACGGGGCGGCGCCCTTCTACACCACCTACCGCTGTGCCTGCGGCGGGCATGTGGCGGTAGGGGCGATCGAGGGCAAGTTCTGGGCCGCGCTGCTGGAGGGGCTGGGAGTTGCGGACATGCCGGCGCAGATGTCGGTGCCCGACTGGCCCGCCATGCGCGCCCGCCTGGCGGCGGTTTTCGCCACCCGCACCCGTGACGATTGGGCGGCGCACTTCGAGGGAACCGACGCCTGCGTCACCCCGGTGCTTTCCATTGACGAGGCCCGCAAGGCCCCGCACATGCGGGCGCGAGAGGTGTTCGGCCCGCACGGCCCGAACCCCGCCCCGCGCCTTTCGCGCACCCCGCCCCGGGCACGCGGCGAAGACGGTGCGCTGGCGTTGGAGGATGTGCTGAAAAGCTGGGGCGGGCGGATCGGGGGTTAGGTGTTTGATCCCGGCCCCGGCAGGGCTCTGCCCTCTTGCCCCGGTCGGGCCGGGGCAATTCACCCGGAGTATTTCGCGACAGAAGAAGCGGGCGGGAGAAAACGGCCGGGCGGTTGCCGGGCCGGCCTCTTGACCCCGCTCACGTCACAGGGCAACAGGCGCACATGGTTCCGATGGAGAAACTTCAGCAGATCATCGAGCGTTTCGAGTTTCTCGAGGCCTCGATGGCCGCCGGGCAGGGCGACATTGCCAGGTTGGGCAAGGAATACGCCGATCTGCGCCCGGTGGTGGAGAAGATCGCCGAGTACCGGCGGCTGCTCGACGAGATCGCCGAGGCCGAGGCGATGCTGGAGGATCCGGAGATGAAGGCCCTGGCCGAGGAAGAGCTGCCGGCCCTGCGCGCCCGCCTGCCGGAGCTGGAAAAGGCCCTGCAGCTGGCGCTTCTGCCGAAGGACGCCGCCGATGCCCGCCCGGCGATCATCGAGATCCGCCCCGGCACCGGCGGCGAGGAGGCCGCGCTGTTTGCCGCCGACCTGCTGCGCATGTATCAGCGCTACGCCGAATCGAAGGGCTGGAAGTTTGCCATCATCGAGGAAAACACCACCGAGCTGGGCGGCATCAGGGAGGCGGTGGCGCTGGTCGAGGGCGAAGGGGTCTTTGCCCGGCTGAAATTCGAAAGCGGCGTGCACCGGGTGCAGCGGGTGCCGGAAACCGAAAGCGGCGGGCGCATCCACACCTCGGCGGCCACCGTCGCGGTGCTGCCCAAGGCCGAGGACGTGGATATCGACATCCCCGCTTCCGATATCCGCATCGACACCATGCGCGCCTCGGGGGCCGGCGGCCAGCACGTCAACACCACCGATTCGGCGGTGCGCATCACCCATGTTCCCACCGGCATCGTTGTGACCTCCTCGGAAAAGTCCCAGCATCAGAACCGGGCCATCGCCATGGAGGTGCTGCGCAGCCGACTTTATGATCTGGAGCGCCAGAAGGCCGAGGCCGAGCGCGCCGCCACCCGCAGGAGCCAGGTGGGCTCGGGCGACCGTTCGGAGCGCATCCGCACCTACAACTTCCCGCAGGGGCGCATGACCGACCACCGCATCAACCTCACCCTCTACAAGCTCGATCAGGTGATGGCCGGCGATCTCGACGAGGTGATCGACGCCCTGATCGCCGACGATCAGGCCGGCAAGCTGGCCGAGATGGGGGCATGACCGGGGCAGAGGCGTTGCGCGAGGCGGTGGCACGGCTGCGCGCGGCGGGGGTGGCTGATC
>JALSGY010000146.1 GCA_026982515.1 Paracoccaceae bacterium | reverse complement strand
GCGCTCGATCAGATCCTTGAGCTGATGTTCCCAGTGCTCCACGGTGACCGGGCAGGTCACCAGCGTCTCCATGTTCATCAGCTCCTGCGCCCGGCCTTCGGGGTCGTGGAGATAGGCCATGCCGCCGGTCATGCCGGCGCCGAAATTGGCGCCGATCGAGCCGAGGATCACCGCCACGCCCCCGGTCATGTATTCGCAACCGTTCGAGCCGCAGCCCTCGACCACCACCTTCGCGCCCGAGTTGCGCACCGCGAAGCGCTCGCCGGCACGGCCAGCGGCAAACAGATAGCCGTCGGTGGCGCCGTAAAGGACGGTATTGCCGATGATGGTGTTTTCGCTGGCCACCAGGGGCGAGTGCATCGGCGGGCGCACCACGATCATGCCGCCCGACAGCCCCTTGCCCACGTAGTCGTTGGCATCGCCCGAGACCTCCAGCTTCAGCCCCGGTGCCGCGAAGGCGCCGAGGCTCTGGCCGGCCGAGCCGGTGAGTTTCACCGTCAGGTGGTCGGGCTGGAGGTTGTTGCGCATGCCGAAGCGCTTGACGATATGGCTGGAGGTGCGCGTGCCCACGGTGCGCAGGGTGTTCTGCACCGCGTAGGACAGCTGCATCTTCTCGCCATCCTCGAGGAAACGCGCGGCATCGGACACGATCTGCGCATCCAGCGTATCGGGCACTGCGTTGCGCGGACGCTCGCGATCATAGACGATCTTGTCGGCCCCATCGACAGTGATCAGCAGCGGATTGAGATCGAGGTCGTCGAGATGGGCCGAGCCGCGGCTGACCTGGGCCAGCAGGTCGGCCCGCCCGATCACCTCGTCCAGCGAGCGCGCCCCGATCGAGGCGAGGATTTCCCGCACCTCCTGCGCATAGAAGGTGATGAGGTTCACCACCTTGTCGGCGGTGCCGGTGAACTTCTCGCGCAGGCGCTCATCCTGGGTGCACACCCCCACCGGGCAGGTGTTGGACTGGCATTGCCGGACCATGATGCAGCCCATGGCGATCAGCGCCGCGGTGCCGATACCGTATTCCTCGGCCCCCATCATGGCGGCCATCACGATGTCGCGCCCGGTGCGCAGGCCCCCATCGGTGCGCAGCGTCACTCGGTCGCGCAGCTTGTTCATGGCCAGCACCTGATGAGCTTCGGTCAGGCCCATCTCCCATGGCAGCCCGGCATATTTGATGCTGGTCGCGGGGCTTGCCCCGGTGCCGCCGTTGTGGCCCGAGATCAGGATCACGTCGGCCTTGGCCTTGGCCACCCCGGCGGCGATGGTGCCCACCCCGCTGGCGGCCACCAGCTTCACGCACACCTTGGCGCGCGGGTTGATCTGCTTGAGGTCGTAGATCAGCTGCGCCAGGTCCTCGATGGAATAGATGTCGTGATGCGGCGGCGGCGAGATCAGCGTCACCCCCGGGGTGGAGTGGCGCAGCCGGGCGATCAGTTCCGTCACCTTCAGCCCCGGCAGCTGGCCGCCCTCGCCGGGCTTGGCGCCCTGGGCGACCTTGATCTCCAGCTCTTCGCAGTGGTTGAGATATTCCGCCGTCACCCCGAAGCGGCCCGAGGCCACCTGCTTGATCTTGGCCGAAGGGTTGTCGCCGTTGGGCTCGGGGTTGAAATGGGCCGGATCCTCGCCGCCCTCGCCGCTGTCGGACTTGGCGCCGATGCGGTTCATGGCGATGTTCAGCGTCTTGTGCGCCTCGGGGCTGAGCGCGCCGAGGCTCATTCCCGGCGTGACGAAGCGCTTGCGAATCGAGGTGATGGACTCCACCTCTTCCAGCGGCACAGGCTTGCCCAGCGGCTTGAAATCCAGCAGATCGCGCAGATGGATCGGCGGGTTAGCCTGGATCAGGGACGAATATTTCTTCCACAGCTCGTAGGAGGCCCTGTCGCAGGCCGATTGCAGCAGGTGCATGTTCCGGGCGTCCCAGGCATGGGTCTCGCCGCTGGCGCGGGCCTTGTAGAAGCCACCGATGGGCAGAATGTCCTGCCCGCCCAGCCAGCCGCGGGCGTGGACCTCCTCCATCTTGTGCTGGATGCCGGCCAGCCCGATACCGGAGATGCGCGAATGCATGCCGGGGAAATACTCGGCGCACATGGCCCGGCTCAGGCCCACCGCCTCGAAGTTGAGCCCGCCGCGATAGCTGGAGATCACCGAGATCCCCATCTTGGACATGATCTTCAACAGCCCCTGGTCGATCGCCTGGCGATAGCGGGCCATGTTTTCGGTCAGCGTGCCTTCCAGCAGGCCGCGCTCCACCCGGTCGGCGATGGTGTCTTCGGCCAGGTAGGCGTTGACCACCGTCGCTCCGCAACCGATCAGCACGGCGAAGTAATGCGGATCGATGCATTCTGCGGAACGGACGTTGAGCGAGCAGAAGGTCCGCAGGCCCTTGCGGGTCAGCCAGCTGTGCACGGCGCTGGTGGCCAGGATCATCGGCATCGCCACCTTGTCGGGGCCCTGCAGGTGATCGCTCAGCACGATATGGCCGGCACCCGAGCGCACGGCGTCTTCGGCTTCGGCGCGGATCCGGTCAAGCCCCTCGCGCAGCGCCCCCTGACCCGCGCCGGCGGGGAAGGTGCAATCGATCTCGGCCACCGGAGACTTGAAATATTCCACCAGCCTGTCGAACTGCGCATTGCCCACGAAAGGACTGTCGAGAACGATGATCTCGGTCTGGGAGCTGTCCTCGTCGAGGACGTTCTTGAGGTTGCCGAAGCGGGTCTTGAGGCTCATCACCCGGTATTCCCGCAAGGAGTCGATCGGCGGGTTGGTGACCTGGCTGAAGTTCTGGCGGAAGAAATGGCTCAGCGGGCGGTAGCGCGTGCTGAGAACCGCGCTGGGGGTGTCGTCGCCCATCGAGGCGATGGCCTCCTTGCCATCTTCGGCCATCGGGCTGAGGATCTGTTCGATCTCCTCGATCGAATAGCCTGCCGCGATCTGCCGCTTGCGCAGCTCCGGGCCCGAGAACTTGGCGGCTTCGGTCACGCAGCACAGCTCTCCTTCGAGGTCGGTGATCTTCTGCACCCATTCGCCGAACGGCTGGCTGGCGGCCAGCTTGTCCTTGATCTCGGTGTCGTGAAACAGCCTGCCCTCCTGCATGTCCACCGCCAGCATCTGGCCTGGGCCGAGCGCGCCCTTTTCCACCACGTTGGTCTCGTCCACGCAGACCATCCCCGTTTCGGAGCCGGCAATCACCAGCCCGTCGCCGGTGACCACATAGCGCATCGGCCGCAGCCCGTTGCGATCCAGCCCCGCACACACCCAGCGCCCGTCGGTCATGGCCAGCGCCGCCGGGCCGTCCCAGGGCTCCATCACCGAGTTGCAGTAGGAATACATGTCGCGCCAGGCCTGGGGCAGCTCAACCGCCTGCTTCGACCAGCTTTCGGGGATCAGCATGGTCTTGGCCATCGGCGCGCTGCGCCCGGCGCGCACCAGCACCTCGAACACCGCATCCAGCGCCGCCGAATCGGAGGACCCTTGCGCGATGATCGGCTTGATGTCCTCGGCCATGTCCCCGAAGGCCGACGAGGCCATGCGGATCTCGTGGCTCTTCATCCAGTTGATGTTGCCCTTGAGCGTGTTGATCTCGCCGTTATGGGCCAGCATGCGGAAGGGCTGGGCCAGCCACCATTGCGGGAAGGTGTTGGTGGAATAGCGCTGGTGGTAGATGGCAAAGGCGCTTTCGAAGCGTTCGTCTTTGAGGTCGGGGTAGAATTCGGCCACCTGCTCGGCCAGCATCATGCCCTTGTAGATGATCGAGCGGCAGGACAGCGAGGCGATGTAGAGGCCGGGGATATTGGCCTCGGCGGCGGCCTTCTCGATGCGGCGGCGGATGACGTAGAGTTCGCGCTCGAACTGTTCCTCGTCGATGCCCTTGGCGTTGGAGATCAGGATCTGCTCGATCTCGGGGCGGGTGGCGTTGGCCTTCTCGCCCAGCACGTCGATATTCACCGGCACATGGCGCCAGCCATAGATATAGTGGCCCATG
>JALSGY010000145.1 GCA_026982515.1 Paracoccaceae bacterium | reverse complement strand
CACCAGCATCTGGGTGCCGGTGTGGCAGAAGGAACAGGTGAGCGTGCAGCCGATCTGCGACGAGATGCACAGCGTGCCGCGCCCCTCTTCGGGGATGTAGACGATCTCCACCTCGTGCCCGCCGCCGACACGCACCAGATACTTGCGGGTGCCGTCGGCAGAGATCCGGCGCGAGACCACCTCGGGCACCTCGATCACGAACTTCTCCGCCAGTTCGGCGCGGTAGCTCCTGGCGAGGTTCGTCATGGCGGCGAAGTCGCGCACGCCCTTCTGGTAGATCCACTGCCAGATCTGGGCCACCCGCATCTTCGCCTTGGCCTCCGGCGTTCCGGCGGCGATCAGGGTCTCGCGCAGCTGTTCGCGGGTCAGGCCGACAAGATTGAGCGGCCCGTCCTGCGGCTTGCGCGGAACGACGACGGCGTCCCTGGTGATGGGGGCATCGGCTGGCATCTCATGTCCTCACTGGCGGGCGATCCGCGGAAGAATCGCCCACGCCAATAGCACGAGCCGCCCCCGCGGCACAATCAGCCGCCGCAGCGGGCCTCCGCCTCGGCCATGGCCGCAGTGAAGCCCAGCAGAGAGAAGGTATCCTTGGTGATCGTGCCGCGCTGCGAGCGCGCGGTGAGAATCGCCCTGGCGCCGCGCTTCATGGCGGTGGTGATCTTCACGTCATCGGCCGGAGAGGCGGCCCAGGCCCATTCGCCTTCGGTGAACAGCTCGTACTTGGCGCCGTCGATGTCCATCTCGACGGTCGATCCCTTGGCGAAGGGGTAGCCGCCGGTGAAAGAGACCTCGCCCTTCACCCCGGCGCCGGGCCGGAAGGTGACGAACAGCCGGATCTTCCCGCGGCGCACCGAAACCACCCGCCCGTCGCGGGTGTTCACGCTTTCCTTGTTGGGGCTGACGATCCAGCATTCCTTCGGGCTGTCCTCGACAAAAACGAACCAATCCGTCTTGGCGGCAACCCGGTTTGTCGACTCCTGTGCCGTGGCCGCGGTGGCGGCCAGCACCAGGACAATGCCCGCAACACCTCGGAAAATCTGGGAAATCATCTGTCTTACAGCCTCCAGCCGTCCTTGCCTCTCGCCTTCCCGTTCTGGCCGCTTTCGGCCTTGTCTTTTCGGGAGGCGCCGTTTTCTTCTCGATGCGCACAGTCTAACGTGAATCGCGCCGGCTTTGAAAGGGCCGTTGGCGAAAAAGCGCTCAGTGAACAAGGGGATGACCGCATGGCGAATCCGGTGCCCATGGCCGAAGTCCGGCGGGGCGAATTTCTTGAATGCACCCATCTGGGGCACGCCGTCATCTGTGACGAAAACGGCGAGATCGTCGGGGCCTGGGGCAACCCGCAGGCGGTGATCCTGCCGCGTTCGTCGTGCAAGATGATCCAGGCCCTGCCGCTTGTGGAAAGCGGTGCCGCCGAGGCCGCCGGGCTTGCCGACGAGCACCTGGCGCTGGCCTGCGCTTCGCACAACGGCGCCCGCATTCACACCGAAAGGGTGGCGCGCTGGCTGAAGGATCTGGGCCTGGGCGAGGCCGATCTGCGCTGCGGTGCGCACCGCCCCAGGGACGAAGAGGCGGCATTTGCCCTGATTCGGGCCCGGGAGACGCCCTGCCAGATCCACAACAACTGTTCAGGCAAGCACACGGGGTTTCTGACGCTGGGACGGCATCTTGGTGCCGGGCCGGAATATGTCGAGCCCGACCACCCGGTCCAGCGCGCCGTGCGTGCGGCCTTCGAAGAGGTGACCGGCACCGAAGGCCTGGGTCATGCAATCGATGGCTGCTCGGCTCCCAACTTCGCCACAACGCTGCACGGGCTGGCCCGGGCGATGGCCTTCTTCGCCAGCGCCCGCGCGGACGGGGATGCCCGCCACCGCGCCGCTCATCGGCTGGTGGGGGCGATGACCGCCTTCCCCGAGCTTGTCGCCGGCGAGGGGCGTGCCTGCACCGAACTGATGCGCGCCATGGGGGGCAGGGCTGCTGTCAAGACCGGCGCCGAGGGGGTTTTCGTGGCGATCCTGCCGGAGCAGCGGCTGGGCATCGCCCTGAAGATCGCCGACGGGGCCACCCGCGCCTCGGAATGCGCCATCGCGGCGCTTCTGGTGCGCCTTGGGGTGCTGGAGGCCGATCACCCCGCCACCCGCCGCCGGCTGAATGCGCTTCAGCGCAACTGGCGCGGGCTGGAAACGGGCGTTCTGCGTGCGGCAGAGGGGTTTGCGGGGTGGTGAGGCCGGGGGCGGCCCTTTTCAGGTGACGAACTCGTCGCGGGAATAGCCCTGCAGGTAGAGAAGCGCCGTCAGATCGCCATGGTTGATGCGGATGTCGCATTCGGCAGCGACGGCGGGCTTTGCATGCAGGGCCACGCCGGTGCCGGCAAGCCTGAGCATCGGCAGGTCGTTGGCCCCGTCGCCTACGGCCAGCACCTCGGCCGTGCTCAGCCCCAGGCGGGTGGTGATTTCGCGCAGCGCGGCAACCTTGGCATCACGGCCGAGGATCGGCTCGGCCACCTGCCCGGTAAGCCGGCCGTTCTCGATCATCAGCCGGTTGGCGCGGGCTTCGTGAAAGCCCAGCCTTTCGGCCACGGCCGCGGCGAAGGCGGTGAACCCGCCCGAGACCAGCATCGTGTGCGCCCCGGCCGCGCGCATGGTGGCAACCAGCTCCCGCCCGCCCGGCATGAGGGTGATGTTCTCGTTCAGAACAGTCTCTATTACAGAGGAATCGAGCCCTTTCAGCAGGCCGACCCGCTCTTTCAGCGCGGCCTCGAAATCCAGCTCGCCATTCATCGCGCGGGCGGTGATCTCGGCCACGCGGTCGCCCACCCCGGCCCGGGCGGCCAGCTCGTCGATGCATTCCTGCTCGATCATGGTGCTGTCCATGTCGGCCAGCAGCATCCGCTTCCTGCGCCCTTCGGCGGGCTGAAGCACCAGATCGACCCCCATCTCCTGCAAAGCCTCCCAGACCTGCCAGAAATTGCCGGGGCGTTCGGGCAGGGGAAACTCCGCTGCCTCGTCGGGGGCCAGCCACTGGGCGGTACCGCCGCCCCAGGCATTGCGCAGGCTGTCCACCAGGGCCGGATCGAGCCGGGGTGTGGCGGTGGAAGTCAGGAGGGTGACGATGTGCATGTTGGGGGCTCCGCGATGTTCAGCAGCGGCTATAGCGGCGATTTTGCACTTGCGAAAGATGCGCCGTGCGCTTATTGGCGGCGGCGGGACACCCCTCCCCAACGAGGGGCGCTTATCTGGAAGGATACGACAGATGGTTACGAATACCCCGGCTGCGCGGCCGGCCAATCCGCGTTTTTCCTCCGGCCCTTGTGCCAAACCCCCCGTCTTTACGCTGCAAGCGCTTGCCGATGCCCCGCTGGGGCGCTCGCACCGGGCCGCGATCGGCAAGGCGAAACTCAGGCAGGCCATTGAGGAAACGCGGGAAATTCTGGGAATCCCCGCCGATTACAAGATCGGGATCGTGCCGGCCTCGGATACCGGCGCGGTGGAAATGGCGCTGTGGAGCCTGCTTGGCGCGCGGCCTGTCGAGGTGCTCGTCTGGGAAAGCTTCGGCAAGGGCTGGGCAACGGATGTGGTCAGGCAGCTGAAGCTGGACGCCACGGTGCGCGAGGCCGGTTACGGGCAGATCGTGGACTTCGGGCAGGTGGATTTCGACAAGGACGTGGTCTTTACCTGGAACGGAACCACCAGCGGCGTGCGGGTGCCCGACGGCGCGGCCATTCCCGAAGGGCGCGCCGGGCTGACCATCTGCGATGCCACTTCGGCCGCCTTCGCCATGGAGCTGCCCTGGGACAGGCTGGATGTCACCACCTTCTCCTGGCAGAAGGTGCTGGGTGGTGAGGCAGCGCACGGGATGCTGATCCTGTCTCCGCGTGCGGTCGAGCGACTGGAAAGCTACACGCCCCCCTGGCCACTGCCGAAGATCTTCCGCCTTACCAAGGGGGGCAGGCTGATCGAGGGAATCTTCGAGGGCGCCACCATCAACACCCCC
>JALSGY010000144.1 GCA_026982515.1 Paracoccaceae bacterium | reverse complement strand
ACAACTCACGCCTGATCCCGTTCGAGTTCTCGACCACGCAGGCGTACATCATCGAGGCGACCGGCGACGCCACGCAGGGTTGGTTCCGCTTCTACACGCAGGGTGGGCGGCTGGAGTCAGGCGGCGTGCCCGTCGAGGTCACCACGCCCTACACTGACGCCTACATCCCCGCGCTGCGTTGGGCGCAGTCGGCCGACATCCTGTTCCTTGCCCATCCGGACGTGCGCCCCAAGGAGCTGCGCCGCACGTCTGCCACGGCCTTCTCTCTGGTGGACCACACCTTCAAGGACGGCCCCTACCTCGACGTGAACACCACGGCAACCACGATGCAGGTGTCGGCCGCGACCGGAACGGTCACCATCACCGCTTCCTCGACGGTCGGCATCAATGGCGGCAACGGCTTCCTGTCCACGGATGTGGGGCGGCTCGTGCGTATCAAGAACCGCTCCGGCGGCGGGTGGACGTGGTACGAGATCACGGGCTACACCTCATCCACGCAGGTCACGGCCGTGGTGAAGGGCGATGCCGCCGACACCACGGTGGCGACAAAGGACTGGCGGCTGGGCGCGTGGTCCGACACCACCGGCTGGCCCTCCGTTGTGGCCTTCCATGCCGGGCGGCTGTGGTGGGGCCGCACGGACAACCAGCCGCAGACCGTGTGGGCGTCCCGCGTGGGGGAGTTCGACAACTATGCCCCATCTGACTTCAACGGCACGGTGGCGGACGACGATGGGATTGCCGCGACGGCCAACACGGACCAGGTGAACGAGATTCGCTGGATCATGTCGCTCCAGCGCGGCCTGCTGCTGGGCACCGCCGGGGCCGAGCTGCTGCTGCGCCCGGCCGACACTACCTCGGGCATCAGCCCAATCAACCTCGAGATCGTGCGCCAGTCCGGCCGCGGCTCGTTCGACACGCAGCCGGTGCTGGTCGGCGCGACGCCCATCTTCGTGCGCCGGGACGGGGTCGAGGCCCTGATGCTCCAGTATGACTTCGGGGCTGACGCGTACATCACGTCCTCACTCTCGCTGCTGGCCGAGCACGTTGGGCGGGATTCGGGGGGCATCCAGCGCATCGTTTACCAGCAGGCCCCCTACTCCGTAATCTGGGCCGTGCTGGCAGACCGCACGCTGGCCGGCTGCACCATCGAGATCGAGCAGAAGGTGCTCGCCTGGCACACGCACGGCACGGACAACCCAGGAGCCGGGGCGGGGAACGAGAAGGTGGAGGTGGTCGATCTTGGCGTCATCCCGAACGGGACCGAGGACCAGCTCTGGGCGCTGATCAAGTACACGAGCAAGCCGGGCGGCACGCCCACGGACACCTGGGCGGTTGCCTACCTGGAGCGGTTCTTCGAGGGGAGCGACACGACCAGCGCATTCTTCGTCGATCTGGGCCTCTCGGCGACGTTCGGCTCGCCCGTGACGTCCGTCTCGGGTCTGGACCACCTGAAGGGGCTGACGGTCCGGGTGCTGGCCGACGGGGCTGAGCACCCCGACAAGGTGGTTGACGACACGGGCACCATCACGCTCGACCGCGCGGCCACTACCGTCGCCGTGGGGCTGCCCTACAGGACGCGCGTGGTCACGCTGCCCTACGACACGCCCGACACCGTGGGCAAGGTCCGGCGGCTGTGGCAGGCCCACTTTCAGCTTCTCAAGACGGTGGGCCTCAGGGCAGGCGTCAAGTCGGCCACGCGCTACCAGACAACGCTCGACGAAGAGCCGTTCCGGCGGCCGGCCGACCGGATGGACGCGCCCGTGCCCCTGTTCACCGGCACCAAGTCGATGATCCTGAGCGGGAATCTGGGCCTCGAGGGCCAGCTCGTGGTGGAGCACGACTGGGCGCTGCCGTTCCACCTGCTCGGCGTCAAGATGGACATGACCCTGCCGACCTAGCCACCAGGACGCTGCTTCACCCCGCACGGCTGGGGCTCGGGCTCCCCTCTGCCCCGCAGGTGTCGCTGGGTTGACAACGGCGTCGGTTTCGCGTAGTCTAACTGTCGGGCAGAGGGGACCCGACCCCACCGTGCGTGGGTGAAGGTCGGAAGGGCCGTCTGGGCGACCGGGCGGCCCTTCGTTTTTGGAAACGGGCCTTGCGGGATGGGGTCTTACGGGTAGCGATGGACAAGAAACCTTCCACCAGGCTCCCCTCGTTCCTGACCTTTGGCGCCGGGATTCTCGGCGCGCTCGGGACGCTGATGCGGGGCGAGACCGAGGCGCGCGTCTCGGGACTCGAGGCCTCCCTGCTCGACCGTGAGCGCCGGGCTGCCCTGACGCGGCTTTCCGTTCGGCTGGCCCAGATGCAGCGTGCGGCCCGCAGGCGCGAGGGTGCGCGCAAGGCGGCCTTCGCTGCCTCGGGGCTGAAGCTCGAGGGCAGCGCCGTAGACGTGCTGGCGGATGCGGCCCGGGAGGAGGCAATCGCGCAGGCCATTGCCGAGATGGAAGGCAAGTCTCTCGCTTACCGCGCCTCCGTGCGGGCGGCTGCGGCTCGCGCGCGTGGCAAGGCGGCCCGGCGCGGTAGCCTCATTGCCGGCGCGGCGCGCGTGCTGGGGGCCTTCGGCGGGCTGTACAGGGGTAGGTTCTGATGGCACGCGTGCAGCGCCCCGGGACGGTCGAGCCTGTCCGCCTCGCGCCTGTTCCCGCGCCGCGTCTGCCGCGTCCGCAAGGCCTCGCCTCCGGGATCGAGCAGGCCGCGGCCGTTCTGGGAGAACTCGGCCGCCAGATGCAGCGTGACCAGACGGCGGCCGAGGCGGCCGAGGCTGAGGCCGAGTTCGAGAAGCGCGTCCAACAGCTCGAGAACGACGTGCTCCAGACCGACAGGCCCGGCGAGGCGCACGTCGTCTTCCAGAAGCAGGCCGAGACGCACATCGAGCAGGTAGTCCAGCGCGTCTCGGACCCGCAGGCCCGCCGCATCCTGAAGGCCCGGCTGCGCCGCCGTGTGGCGGTTGCGGCTGCAAACGTGCAGTCGAAAAGCATATCTTTGACCAAGGCGCGGGCGCGCGACGCGCTTGGTGCGCTGCTGGAGACCACGGCGGACCGGGCCGCGCGGTCAGACAGCCCCAACGAGGTCGCATTTCATGCAAGACGCATCGACCAGCAGCTTGCAGAGCTGGTCGAGAACGGCACCATCGGTAAGGACGAGGCCGACGAGTTCAAGCGGTCATGGCAGGAGTCGGTTGAGGAAAAGCGCGTCCTACGCTTCCTGGCCGAAGACAACCCGAAGGCTGCCCAGGCTGCGCTGAAGGCAGCCAGGCACCTGCCTGTCGAGAAGGAGCTTCGTCTGAAGCGCATGATCGAGGCTTCGGCGCGGCAGACTGACGAGCTTCTGGCGCAGGACATCCAGCGCGCGGCTGAGTACGTCCAGGCGTTCGGCAGGCTGCCAGACAACATGGCGGACATAGCGGCGCGGGCGAGCCTGTCCGGGAACGCGCGGTACGCCCGCGCGGTACGCGAGATCGCGCGGGCCGGCGCTGACATCGAGCGCATTATCCGTAAGCCCGCTACCGAGATGGCACGGGACCTGCGCAAGCTGCGTGAAAGCGTCTCGGGCACGGATGGCATGCTGCGGTACAAGCTCGTATCGCGCGGCGTGGTCTCCTTCCTGGAGCTGGTGAAGAACGACCCGCTTCAGGCGGCCGAGCGCGCAGGGGTGGTCTCCAGCGTGGAGCCCATCGACCTGACCCAGCCCGACCCGGAGGCTGGCAGGCGGCGGCTTGCACAGATGGAGATCGCCCGTGAGCACTTCGGCCTGCCCGCGACGACTCCGCCCCTGACGCGCGAGGAGCTTTCCCAGTTGCGCTCCGTTCTCGAGACGGGCGGTGAGCAGGACATCGCGGCGGTGGTTGGCTCGCTGGCCCAGACGTTCGGCCCCGAGACGGCGGGGCTGGCCGTCGCGTCTGCGGCGGGCCGGGACCGGCCTGAGATTGCAGTCGCTGGAGACCTGCTTGCCCGCGGCGACGACGAGATGGCGCTGCTCGTGCTGCGCGGGATGCGGATTGAGGAGTTCGAGAAGGG
>JALSGY010000143.1 GCA_026982515.1 Paracoccaceae bacterium | reverse complement strand
GCCCCACATCTACGTGGCCAACTGGTTCTATCTGGCGTTCATCGTGACCATCGCGATGCTGCACATCATCAACAACCTGTCGCTGCCGGTGTCGATCTTCGGCTCCAAGTCGGTGCAGCTGTTCTCGGGTGTGCAGGACGCGATGGTGCAGTGGTGGTATGGCCATAACGCCGTGGGCTTCCTGCTGACTGCCGGCTTCCTGGGCATGATGTACTACTTCGTGCCCAAGCAGGCCGAGCGTCCCGTCTACAGCTACAAGCTGTCGATCATCCACTTCTGGGCGCTGATTTTCCTGTACATCTGGGCCGGTCCGCACCACCTGCACTACACCGCCCTGCCCGACTGGGCGACGACGCTGGGCATGGTGTTCTCGGTGATCCTGTGGATGCCCTCCTGGGGCGGCATGATCAACGGCCTGATGACCCTCTCGGGGGCCTGGGACAAGCTGCGCACCGACCCGGTGATCCGGATGATGGTGATCTCGATCGGCTTCTACGGCATGTCCACCTTCGAGGGGCCGATGATGTCGATCCGCGCGGTGAACTCGCTGTCGCACTATACCGACTGGACGATCGGCCACGTGCACTCCGGTGCTCTGGGCTGGAACGGCATGATCACCTTCGGCGCGCTCTACTTCATGACCCCGCGGCTTTGGGGGCGTGAGGGGCTCTACAGCCTGAAGCTGGTCAACTGGCACTTCTGGCTGGCGACACTGGGCATCGTGCTCTATGCGGCCTCGATGTGGGTGAGCGGTATCATGGAAGGCCTGATGTGGCGCGAAGTGGATGCCAACGGCTTCCTGGTGAACTCCTTCGCCGATACCGTTGCCGCCAAGTTCCCGATGTATGTGGTCCGGGCCCTGGGCGGGGTGCTCTACCTCACCGGCGCGCTGATCATGTGTTACAACCTGTGGATGACCGTGCGCAGGTCTCCGGCGAAAGCCGAGGCCCCTGCCATGGCTCCGGCTGAATAAGGAGGGCTGGAAACATGGCTATTCTCGACAAGCACAAGGTCATCGAAAAGAACGCGACGCTCCTGCTGGTTTTCAGCCTGCTGGTGGTATCGATCGGTGGTCTGGTCGAAATCGTGCCGCTGTTCTATCTGCAGAACACCATCGAGAAGGTGGAGGGCATGCGCCCCTATTCGCCACTGGAGCTGACAGGGCGCGACATCTACATCCGCGAGGGCTGCTACGTCTGCCACAGCCAGATGATCCGCCCGATGCGCGATGAGGTGGAACGCTACGGCAACTATTCCCTGGCGGCAGAATCGATGTACGACCATCCCTTCCAGTGGGGCTCCAAGCGTACCGGGCCGGACCTGGCCCGCATCGGGGGCAAGTATTCGGACGAGTGGCATGTGGACCACCTGGTGGATCCGCAGTCGGTGGTGCCCGAGTCGATCATGCCGAAATACGCCTTCCTGCTGGATCGCGAGGTGACGCCGGAATATATCGAGGATCGTCTGCGCACCGATCGCGCGGTCGGGGTGCCCTATACCGACGAGATGATCGAGAACGCCCGGGCGGATTTCCTTGCCCAGGCCGATCCGGACAGCGACTCCGAGGGGCTTCTGGCGCGCTATCCCAAGGCGCAGGTGCGCAACTTCGACGGCCGGCCGGGGATTTCGGAAATGGATGCCCTGATCGCCTATCTGCAAATGCTCGGGACCCTGGTCGATTTTTCGACCTTCGTTCCTGACGCAAGCCGGTAAGGGAGGACGTGATGGATCTCTACGAACTCCTGCGTGACATCGCCGACAGCTGGTTCCTGCTGTTCCTGTTCTCGTTCTTCGTCGGCTGCGTGATCTGGGCTTTCCGGCCGGGCAGCACGGAGGCCTACAAGGATACGGTCAACATCCCCTTCCGGCACGAGGACATGCCGGCCAGTGAACCCGTCACTGTCTCTGCCGAAAAGGAGGCATCGTAATGGCCCGGAAGCCTGAAAAGAAACAAGAGCCAGAAACAACCGGCCACAGCTGGGATGGCATCGAGGAATACAACAACCCGCTTCCGCGGTGGTGGCTGTGGATCTTCTACATCACCATCATCTGGGGCATCGGCTATACCATTGCCTACCCGGCCTGGCCGCTGATCAACGGGGCCACGCCCGGCCTGCTGGGCTGGTCGACCCGCGGAGAAGTGGCCGAGGAGATCCAGCGCTTCAAGGAGAAGAACGCCGCCATCGAGGCCAGGCTGGCCGCGGCCGACCTGACGACGCTTTCCGAGGATCCCGAACTGATGAGCTACGCGATCAATGCAGGTGCCGCGGTGTTCCGCACCGGATGCATCCAGTGCCATGGTGCGGGGGGGCAGGGGGCCGTGGGCTACCCGAACCTGCTGGATGATGACTGGCTGTGGGGTGGCGACATCGAATCGATCGCCTATACCATCCGCAACGGCATTCGCAACGAAACCGATGATGCCCGCTATTCGGAAATGCCCCGGTTCGGCGAGATCCTCGAGGAGGAGGAGATCGACCAGGTCGTCAACTACGTGCTGGCGATCTCCGGCCAGGAGCACGATGCCGATCTGGCAGCGCTCGGCGCACCGATCTTCGAGGAAAGCTGCGCCGCCTGCCACGGGGTGGATGGCAAGGGCGATCGTGATTTCGGCGCGCCGAACCTGACGGATGCCATCTGGCTCTATGGTGGCGATGCCGAGACGATCAAGGAAACCGTGACCTACAGCCGCTTCGGCGTGATGCCCGCCATGGGCCTGCGCCTGAGCGATGCCCAGGTCAATGCAGTTGCGGCCTATGTGCACCAGTTGGGAGGTGGTGAATAGGCCAACCGAGATCCGGGTGTTTTCCAGCCCCCGGATAGGCACCGACCCCTGATCCTGTTCGCGCGTTTCTTCGGGGTCGGTGCCGCTCCTCACTGAGGCGGCGGTGCGGCGAAAGCTGCACCGTCGTTTCACCTGATACGCGGGCCGATGCCCGGCACATGTTTTCCGTGCCGCCCTGCGACAATTGTCGCAGTCCGCATCATGTTGAATAAGGGGCTTCTTGACTTAAGTCAAAGCTGCCATTGCGCTGGATCGGAAATAACCGGGCCACGCGAACAGTGAACGGATGAATCCGAACATGTCTACCGAAGAAAGCCCGGCACCTCTCTACGCGCCACAGGAGCCGATTTTCCCGCGCCGGGTAAAGGGCAGTTTCCGTACGCTCAAGTGGTGGATCATGGCCATCACCCTGGGCATCTACTACCTGACGCCCTGGATCCGCTGGGACCGCGGCCCGAACCTGCCCGACCAGGCGGTGCTGGTGGATCTGGCCGGGCGGCGCTTCTTCTTCTTCTGGATCGAGATCTGGCCGCAGGAGTTCTACTTCGTGGCCGGCTTGCTGATCATGGCGGGGCTGGGGCTGTTTCTGTTCACCTCGGCGCTTGGCCGGGTGTGGTGCGGCTACGCCTGCCCGCAGACCGTCTGGACGGATCTCTTCATCCTGGTCGAGCGCTGGATAGAAGGGGATCGCAACGCGCGCGTGCGGTTGTGGAAATCCAGGTGGGATTTCCGCAAGATCCGGCTGCGGCTCACCAAGTGGACGATCTGGCTGCTGATCGCGATGGCCACTGGCGGAGCCTGGGTGTTCTATTTCGCCGATGCGCCCACGCTGCTGAAGCAGCTGGTAACCCTGAACGCACATCCGGTGGCCTATACCACCGTCGCCCTGCTGACTGCCACCACCTTCGTGTTCGGCGGCTTCATGCGTGAACAGATCTGCATCTACATGTGTCCCTGGCCCCGCATTCAGGCGGCGATGATGGATGAAGACACGCTGACCGTCGCCTACCGCGAATGGCGCGGAGAGCCCCGCGGCAAGCTGCGCAAGGGCAAGCTGGATCCGAACCAGGGCGACTGCATAGATTGCATGGCCTGCGTCAATGTCTGTCCGATGGGGATCGACATTCGTGACGGTCAGCAGATGGAATGCATCACCTGCGCCCTGTGCATCGACGCCTGTGACGAGGTGATGGACAAGATCGGCAAGCCGCGCGGGCTGATCGACTATATGGCC
>JALSGY010000142.1 GCA_026982515.1 Paracoccaceae bacterium | reverse complement strand
TCGGCGTTGTCGTCGGCGGCCTCGGGGTGGCGGTCGGGGTAGGCGCCGACGCGGATGTTGAACTTGCCGGTGGCGGCCAGCGCCTCGACCAGCTCCACCGAGGAGGCAAAGCCCTCGGGGTGGGGCATGAAGCGGCCCGTGCCCCCGGGCGGATCACCGCGCAGCGCCACGATCTCGGTCACCCCGACGGCGGCGTAGCTTTCGGCAATCGCGAGGGTTTCGGCACGGGTGGCCTCGACGCAGGTGAGATGCGCGGCAACATTCAGGCCGTAGTGGCGATGGATGGTTTCCACCGCCTCGTGGGTCAGCTGGCGGGTGGTGCCGCCGGCCCCGTAGGTGACCGAGACGAACTGCGGGCCGAGCGGGGCCAGGGTGCGCACCGTTTCCCACAGGCGGAAGGAGCCCTCCAGCGAACGGGGGGGGAAGAATTCGAACGAAATGCGCGGCGCGGACATGGGACGGATTCCTTTGTTTGTTCTATTGATCTCATATGGGGACATGTGAGACAAATTCATAATTCTCATGAACATGATGAGGGCTGCAGCATATGCATATCGAATTCCGCCATCTGCGCACCATCAAGGCGATCCACGAGGCCGGCGGGCTGGCGCGCGCAGCGGAGGTGCTCAACATCACCCAGTCGGCGCTGTCGCATCAGGTCAAGGGCCTGGAAGAGCAGGTGGGGGTGGAGCTTTTCGTGCGCCGCTCCAAGCCGCTGAAACTGTCGGCGGCGGGGCAGAGGCTGCTGCGGCTGGCCGAGAAGGTGCTGCCGGAGATCGAGGCGCTGGAAGCGGATTTCCAGGGGCTGCGTTCGGGGCGGGCGGGGCGGCTGCACATCGCCATGGAGTGCCACGCCTGTTTCGAGTGGCTGTTTCCGGTGCTTGAGCAGTTCCGCAAGGCCTGGCCGGACGTGGACGTGGACATTCGCGCCGGCCTGGCCTTCGATGCGCTCAACGCGCTGCAGCGCGAAGAGGTCGATCTGGTGATCTCCTCCGATCCCGAGGATCTGCCGGGTGTGGATTTCTCGCCCCTGTTCGACTATTCGCCGCTGTTCGTGGCCGCCGCCGGGCATCCGCTGGCGGCCCGGGATTGGATAGAGGCGGAGGACTTCCGCGATCAGATCCTGATTGCCTACCCGGTGGATCGCTCGCGGCTGGACGTCTTCAGCCAGCTGCTGATGCCCGCCAAGGTGGAGCCCAGGGCGATCCGCCGGGTTGAGCTGACGGCGGTGATCCTGCTTCTGGTGGCCTCCAACCGCGGGGTGGCGGTGCTGCCCGACTGGGTGCTGCGGGAGGTGAAGGTGAGCTCCGACTACATCACCCGCCCGCTCACCCGGCGGGGCATCACCCGGCGCATGTATGCCGCCACCCGCGCCGAGGATACCGCCAGGCCCTACATGGCCCACCTGGTGCGTCTGGCTCGCAGCGAGCCGGTGAAGCTGCAGCGGCGCTGAGGGCGGATGCCTCCGGCCCTGCGGGGTCGCGCCGGGCTTGGCAAGGACGCCGGTGGGGCTTATACGCGCCCCCTGAACGTCAGGAGCGTCGATACATGCAGGGCAGTGCCAATCTCAATCTCATGATCCGGGCCGCGCGCAAGGCGGGGCGCTCGCTGGTCAAGGATTTCCGCGAAGTGGAGAACCTGCAGGTTTCCATGAAGGGGGCAGGGGATTTCGTCTCGCGCGCCGATACCGCGGCCGAGAACATTATCCGCGAAGAGCTTCTGGGCACCCGGCCCAACTACGGCTGGCTGGCCGAGGAAAGCGGCGAGGAGGTGACGGGCGCCGACCCCACGCGCCGCTGGATCGTCGATCCGCTGGATGGCACCACCAACTTCCTGCACGGGCTGCCGCACTGGGCGGTTTCGATCGCGCTGGAGCACAAGGGCGAGATCGTCGCGGCGGTGATCTTCGACCCGGCCAAGGACGAGATGTTCGTGGCCGAGAAGGGGCAGGGGGCGTGGCTCAACCAGAGCCGGCTGCGGGTGTCGGGGCGCAGGCGGCTGATCGAGTGCATCTTCGCCACCGGCCTGCCGTTTGGCGGCCGGGCCGATCTGCCGCAGACCCTGCAGGATCTGGCGCGCATCCTGCCCGCCTGCGCCGGGGTGCGGCGCTGGGGGGCGGCGGCGCTGGACATGGCCTATGTGGCGGCGGGGCGCTATGATGGCTTCTGGGAGCGCGAACTGCACGCCTGGGACATCGCCGCCGGGGTGCTGATCCTGCGCGAGGCCGGCGGGCTGGTGGAGCCGCTGCGCCCGGGCGGCGACATCCTGGCCGACGGCGAGGTGATCTGCGCCAACGAGACGATCTTCGAGCAGTTCGCCGGGATTATCCGCAACGAAGGCTGAGCGCCACGGTTTTTGCATATTGATGCCACACCGTTGCCCCAGGTGCGGGGCATGGTGGCTGCATGGACAAGAAACTACCCCATAAGCTGTTTGTCGAACCGGCGCGTTTTGCCGAAGACGAGGATGGCGCCGTCACCGTGGACTACACGGTGCTGCTGGGCTCTGCGATCATGCTGGGGCTTGCCGTGACCGGCTCCGTTGCCAGCGGTACGCTGAATTATTCCTCCGGGATTTCCGATTTTCTCGAAAGCGTCGTGCCGGGCGAGGCCGGCTCGGGCAGTGGCGGCAGCAGCAGCGGCGGTGCCGTGTCCGGCGAGGACGAAGAGGATTCGGACGAGGAAGACGACGAGGAAGAGGAAGAGAACAATCCCGATGAATATGGCGATAACGCCGATGACGGGGAAGACGATTCCGACTCCGATAGCGATTCCGACAGTGACAGCGATTCGGATAGCAACAGTGATTCGGAAAGCGATTCGGACAGTGACTCCGACTCTGACAGTGATTCCGATAGCGATTCCGACAGTGACAGTGATTCCGACAGTGACAGCGATTCGGATAGCAACAGCGATTCGGACAGTGATTCCGCCTCTGACAGTGATTCCGATAGCGATTCCGACTAATGATAGCGATTCGGACAGTGACTCCGGTAATCCGGGCAATGACAAGGATGTCGGAAAAGCTGGGGAAAACCCCGATGGCGATGATGACTGGGGCAGTGGCTCGAAGGGCAAGAGCGACTGAGCGGTTTGCTCGCCCGGCAGGTCCGGGTGTCCCGGATCACCGTTCCCGGCCGGCCTTCGGGCCGGTCGTTCCGTTCAGCGCCGCCGTCTGACGATGGGAACCCGGGTGCGGTTCACACGGTAGATGTTTCCCGGATGCGGCGGATGGCCGGAGCTGGCGCGCCAGTATCCCGCTCCGCCCCTGCGCAGCCACAGCGGTATCACGTAGAGAAACCCGATCACGAAGCCCCCGGCATGGGCCCAGTAGGCAACGCCGCCGCTGGATGTGTCCATGCCGATACCGCTGAAAAGCTGCAGCAGGAACCACACCCCCAGCATCGCCCAGGCCGGCACCGGGAAGATGCGGATGAAGATGACGAAGATGAACAGCACATCCACCCGCGCCCTGGGAAACAGCAGCAGATAGCCCCCCATCACCCCCGCAATCGCCCCGGAGGCGCCGACGGTGGGGATCGTCGACCACGGATCGACGGACAGTTGCGCGAGATTCGCCCCGACCCCGGCGACGAGATAGAAGACCAGAAAGCCGAAATGGCCGAGCTGGTCTTCGAGGTTGTCGCCGAACACCCACAGGAACAGCATGTTGCCCGCAACGTGCAGAAAGCCCGCGTGCAGGAAGATGGCGGTGATGAGGGTTCCGTAGCCCTCGCCCGAGGAGATCCGCGCCGGGATCATCGCCCAGGTGAAATACAGCCGTCGCAGCGCAAGCTCGTCGGCTGCCAGAGGCAGCATGAGGAGAAAGATCGTCACGTTTGCCGCGATCAGCGCGTAGGTGACATAGGGCGTGCGTTGCGAGGGGTTGTGGTCACGGATGGGAAACATGGGGCGAGGGTTGCCAATACGGGGCGTATCGTCAAGGCGCGGATGCGCTGCCGGCCACGAGCACGTGAAGGCCGGCGGGCGGATATTGACAACCGACCCCCCGGCGGCCCTCATTGTGC
>JALSGY010000141.1 GCA_026982515.1 Paracoccaceae bacterium | reverse complement strand
CAATTGGTCCCACATTCGAGTCCGCGTTGCGGCCTTTGCCGGTGCGACGGCGTGCGACAGCAACCCTTTCATTCGTTTGGACTATAGGCAGGACGTCGCTCACCATGCAACGTCATGCGACGGCTCTGTGGCGCATCTCCTGGGCACCATTCATCCCCCCATCATGATTTCCCATGTTACGCCCGGTTCGTTTGTTTCCCGCAGGTGGCTGTGTGCCGCAGTCTTGCTGTATACGGCGGGAGGCGAGGTGCGGTTGGCAAACATGGGCTTCGAAGCGCAGCGGTTTCGGGCTATCATGTGGCCAAGGATAACGAGCCATGGGAAAATGGCGCCATTCGGGGCAATGCGGGCAGGGCAGAACGGGTGGAAATTCTTGTCATCACGACGATGCGCAACGAGGGGCCTCATTGCCTTGAGTGGATCGCGCATCATCTGGCGGCCGGGGTCGGCCATTTCCTGATCTACACCAACGATTGCGATGACGGGACCGATGCGATCATGGAGGCTCTGGCCCGGGCGGGGCTGGTGACCCATGAGCGCCTGCCCCACTCGCAGGAGCGCCCCGTCCAATGGCAGGCCCTGAGGCACGCCTCGTCTCATCCGCGCGTGAAGGCTGCCGACTGGGCCCTGGTTCTGGACTGCGACGAATTCATCAACCTGCGGGCGCCGCTGAATTCCCTGCCGGAACTGATCGCGCGTCTTCCCGAAGGGGCCGATGCCCTGGCCATGGCCTGGCGGCTGTTCGGCAACAGCGGCCATGTCCATGCCGGCGAGGCCCTGACGACAGAGCGCTTCATCCGCGCCGCGCCTGAAGACATGGCCCTGCCGCTGGCTCATTTCGTGAAGTCTCTGTTTCGACCGGATCGCTTCCGTCAGCTTGGGGTGCACCGCCCCAGGCGGCGGCGTGGCGAAGTGCCGCTGTGGGTGGACGGCAGCGGCCGGCCCCTGCCGCCCGATTTCGCCGAGGCTTGCGGGCGGATCAACCTGTTCGGGCTGGGCGGCGGGCGTGATCTGGTGCAGCTCAACCACTATGCGCTGCGCTCGGCCGAGGAGTTCATGGCCAAGCGCCGCCGCGGCCTGCCCAACCGCATGAGCCGCGAGGTGGGGCTTGGCTACTGGGTGGAGCGCAACTTCAACACGGTGGAAGATAGCTCCATCCGGCGGATGCTTCCGGCCACCCGTCAGCGGCTGGAGGCGTTGTTGGCGATCGAGGACATAAAGGTGCTTCAGGCGGAAAGCCGGGCGCATCACCGGGCCGGGCTGGCCCGTCAGCTGAAGGACGAGGCGGAGAACCGGCTGTTCCTGCAGCTGGCGATGAGCGCGGGCAGCCGCGTCCCCGATCCGGCCTTTGTGCGCGCCCATGTCCGGCGGCTGGTGGAGGCGCAGAGCGGCAATGGCTGACAAGGGCGGACAAAAGGGCGAGGCGGTTTTCCAGACGCGCCGGCTGAACGTGCAGCACCAGGGGGATGCAACGCTGCTGGAGGCGGTCTGGCATGACACGCCCTCGGGCGCGCGGGCGGAGCTGTTCTTCAAGAGCAACGCGCCGATGGAAAGGGTTGCCGCGGGAGAGGGGTGGAAGATCACCACTTTCCGCACCATCGGCGGTGCGCCGGTGATCGTGGCCGAAGGGCCGGCGCCGGTGGATGGGCCTGGGCCGGTGCCGCTTGTGCTCGACGGGCAGGCGCGGCGCTTCGGGGCCCGCCCTGACGAGACGCATCTGTTTGCGGAAATGAATGTGGGGCTTGCCGTGCGTAACGGCGAGGCACCCGCCCAGGTGGCCCGCTGGCTGGAGTATCACGTCAGCCGTCACGGCATGGAGGCGGCGCTGATCGTCAACCGCACCCGGGCGGGTGAGGATGCGGCCTTCATGGGCGAGATGCGCAAGGCGGCACAGAACCTGCCCGGGCTCAGGCGGCTGGTGGTTTTGGAATCCGACGCCCCTCTGGGGCGCGAAGAACTTCCGGCCGAGGGACACCCCTTCAACGCCCCCGAGGCCCCCGGCAAGGACCGCATGGATGTGCCGCTGCCCGATCCGTGGCGCGCACCGCTGGGGGAGATTGTGCTTTACGAGATCGCACGTGCGCGTTTTCTGGCCCGCGCCCGGGCGGTCATGAACATCGACGTGTGCGATCTGCTTCCCCCCGAGGCGGCGCCCGGTGTCTTCGACAGGGCGGTTGCATCGTCCACCGGCTGCATCGCGCTGGAGGGGCGCCACTGCTACCCGTGGCGCATCCGCAAGGGCGCGCGACCGGATTTCGGCGACCACATCTGCCGGCCCTTCGATTCGCGCAAGATCCGCCGGCGTTGGTGCGTGGCCCCGCAGGTGGCGCCCAAGGGCTGCGTCTGGCGGCTGATCCGGGTGGTGGGCACCGCGCCGGGGCCGGAAGAAACCCTGCCCTTCAACCGTTACATGGCCCTGCGCCATCCGGTGGAGCAGGTTTCGAAGATCGTGCCCAAGACCAGCCTCGTGGAAGATGCCGAGCTGCTGGAGCAGGCCACCGGCCTGTTCGGCCACAAGCCGGTGCGCATGCCGGACCAGGCGCTGAATACCGCACCTGCGGCAGGCACGCGCACCACCATCGTGACCACGATGAAGAACGAGGGGCCGTTCATCCTGGAGTGGCTGGCCTATCACCGTGCGATCGGGGTGACAGATTTTCTGATCTACACCAACGATTGCACCGACGGCACCGATACCATGCTGGAGCTGCTTCAGCGCAAGGGGCTGGTCCAGCACCGCGAGAACCCGTTTCGCAGCACCCCCGGCCTCAAGCCACAGCACGCCGCGCTGCAGGCCGCCGACAACGAGGAAATCGTGCGCACCTCGGACTGGCTGATCTGCATGGACGTGGACGAATTCATCAACATAAAGGTGGGCGAGGGCCGGCTGGAAGACCTGTTCGGCGCGGTGGGCGAGGCGAACATGATCTCGCTCACCTGGCGCCTGTTCGGCAATTCCGACATCGAGGAATACCGCGACGAATTCATTGTCGGGCAGTTCACCCGCTGCGCGCCCGAGCTGATCCGCAAGCCCCATCAGGCCTGGGGCTTCAAGACGCTGTTTCGCAATCTCGGGATCTTCAAGAAACTCGGGGTGCACCGCCCCAAGGGGCTGCACCCGCAGCTGGTGGACCGGATCCGCTGGGTGAACGGCTCGGGCCGGCCCATGCCCGAGAAGATGTACCGCAACGCCTGGCGCTCGACGCTGGACACCTACGGCTACGATCTGGTGGCGCTCAATCATTATGCCGTGCGCTCGGCCGAGAGCTTTCTGGTGAAGCGCGACCGCGGGCGCGTCAACCACGTGGAGCGCGACCAGGGCCTTTCCTACTGGTTCCGGATGAACAACAACGCCGAGGAAGACCGCTCGATCCAGCGCATGATCCCGGCGCTGCGCAAGGAATACGCCCGCCTCATGGCCGACCCCGAGATCCGGGCGGCGCACGAGCATTCCGTCGCCCGCCACCGCGAGAAGATCGCGGAACTGAAGGCGCGCGAGGATTATTCCGCGTTCTTCCGGGAACTGACCACCCCCCGCATGCGCAAGCTCTCGCGCCTGCATTCGCATTTCGGTGCCAACGTGTTTCTTTCCGGCCCGCAGGTGATCCCCGACGAGATCGTGGAAAAAGACCCCGACGAGCCTTTCGTCTTCACTGTGGAGCGGGGCCGGACGACACACTGAACAGCACGCACGGGGCGCATGGTTTCATTGACAAGACAGGGGCTCAGAGCCATGATCCGCCCCGAACCGGCCCCGCAAGAGGGCTGAATGCAGCAGTAAAACGGGCAGTCGGCTGTCCGGAGGCAGGAAGTGAAGGACGGGCATGGCGCTGGCGTCGATTGGGACCCTGTGGATCGGCAGGGAGTTATCTTGGCTCGAACAGCTGTGTTTGCAGTCCTTTCTGGCCCATGGGCACGAGGTGACGCTGTATGCCTATGATGAGGTGGCGAACGTTCCTGAAGGCGTGAAGATCGGGGATGCGGCCTCCATCCTGCCCGCCGAACGGATCATCCGCCACGCCAGGACGGGCAG
>JALSGY010000140.1 GCA_026982515.1 Paracoccaceae bacterium | reverse complement strand
CACGCGGCTGGGCATCCACACCCATGACGATACCGGCAATGCGGTGGCCGGCGCGCTGGCCGCTCTCGATGCCGGCGCGCGCCAGATCCAGGGCACGCTCAACGGCCTCGGCGAGCGCTGCGGCAATGCCAACCTGACAACCCTCCTGCCCACGCTGCTGCTCAAGGAGCCCTATGCAAGCCGTTATGAAACGGGCGTGAATCGCGATTCCCTCGTGGCGCTTACCCGCATCTCGCGCCAGCTGGACGACATCCTCAACCGGGTGCCGCAGCGCAACGCGCCCTATGTGGGGGCCTCCGCCTTCGCCCACAAGGCGGGGCTGCACGCCAGCGCCATCCTCAAGGATCCGGCCACCTACGAACACATCGATCCGGCCGCTGTGGGCAACACCCGCATCGTGCCCATGTCCAACCAGGCCGGCCAGAGCAACCTGCGCACCCGGCTGGCCGGGATGGGGCTGGAGGTGGCGCGCGACGATCCGGCGCTCGCGCGCATTCTCGAAGAGGTCAAGCGGCGCGAATCGCAGGGCTATTCCTACGATACCGCCCAGGCCTCCTTCGAGCTTCTGGCGCGCCGCGAGCTGGGGCAGATGCCCACGTTCTTCGAGGTCAAGCGTTATCGGGTCACCGTCGAGCGGCGCAGGAACAAGTACAACCGCATGGTCAGCCTCTCCGAGGCGGTGGTGGTGGTCAAGATCGGCAACGAAAAGCGGCTTTCGGTTTCCGAGAGCATGGACGAATCCGGCCAGGACAGGGGGCCGGTGAACGCCCTGGCCCGGGCCTTGGCCAAGGATCTGGGCCCCTGGCAATCGGCGATCGACGACATGCGGCTGGTGGATTTCAAGGTGCGCATCACCGACGGCGGCACCGAGGCGGTCACCCGCGTCATCATCGACAGCGAGGACGGGCAGGGGCGGCGCTGGTCCACGGTGGGGGTGTCGCCCAACATCGTCGATGCTTCCTTCGAGGCCCTGCTCGATGCGATCAACTGGAAGCTGATCCGCGACGGGGCACAATGTTGAAACGGTACCGCTTGGCGACGGGAGAGCGCGCATGAACCCACAGGCATTTTCCACCCTGCACCGCAACCTGCCGCGCGAAGGCCCCGGCGAGGCGGCCGATATCGCCTGGCTGGGCCGCCAGATCAAGCTGCCCGAAGGGGCGCGGATCTGCGATCTCGCCTGCGGGCCGGGCCCCGACATCGGCCCGCTGCTGCACCTGGCGCCCGAGGCCACGGTGGTGGCCATCGATCACAACCCGCAATATCTGGGCGAGGCGGCCGAGGAGTGGGCGGGCGACTGGCGGGTCGATCTGCGCCTGGGCGACATGGCCGATCCCGGCGGCCCCTACGATCTGATCTGGTGCGCCGGCGGGGTCTATTTTCTCGGCATCACCGAGGCGCTGGAGCGCTGGCGCGATTCGCTGGCCCCGGGCGGGACGATCGCGTTCACCGAGCCCTGCTTCTGGCAGGATCCGCCCTCCGAGGTGGTGGCGCATATCTGGTCTGGCTATCCGGCAATGAGCGGCGAGGCGGGCATCCGCGCCCGCATCGAGGCCGCGGACTACGAGGTGATCGCCACCCGCCGGCTGGCCGACAGCGCCTGGCAGGCCTATTACGGCCCCCTGCTGGAGCGGATGAACGCCCTTTACGAAGGCGCCGACGAGGATCTGCTGGAGGTGCTGCGCGCCGCCGCCGCCGAGATCGCCGCCTGGGACGAATACGGCGACGAGTTCGGCTATCTGCTCAGCGTAGTGCGCCCGGCATGAGTCTGCAGGCCTGCGCCGAGATCACCCGCCGCGGCGATCCCGAGCGCTTTCTGGCGGCCATGGCCGCGCCGCCCCCCGCGCGGGCGGTGCTGTTTCCGCTTTACGCCTTCAACGTCGAGGTGGCCCGCGCCCCCTGGGTCACGAGCGAGCCCGCACTGGCCGGGATCCGCCTGCAGTGGTGGCACGACGTGCTCGAAGAGATCGCCACCGGCGCGCCGGTCAGCCCCCATGAGGTGAGCGTGCCGCTGGCCGGGGTGCTTGACGGGCCGGGAGCGCGCGCCCTGCAGGGGCTGGTGGCGGCGCGCCGGCACGATATCGAAGGCGCGCCCTTCGCCGATACGGCAGAGCTGCTGCATTACCTGGGGCAGACCGGCGGCACGCTGATGTGGGTGGCCGCCCGCGCGCTGGGTTGCGGGCAGGGCGAGGGGGCGGTGCGCGCTGTGGGCCGGGCGGCGGCGCTGGCCGGCTGGTTTCGCGCCGTGCCCACCCTGCTGGCCCGCGGCCGCCACCCGTTGCCCGACGCCCGCCCCGAGGCGCTGAGCCGCCTGGCACTGGCGGAACTGGACAGCCTGCGCGCCGCGCGCCGTGCCGTGCCGGCGCCAGCCCGCCCGGCCACCCGTGCGGGCTGGCTGGCCGGGCCGGTGCTGCGCCGCGCCGCGGCCCGGCCGGAACGGATCCTCTCCGGCGGGCTGGAGCCGTCCGATTTCGTGAAACGGGGCAGCCTGCTGTGGCGCACCCTGGCCGGGCGCGGCTGAACGGGGCTGCCGTTCAGGCCTTCCCGCGCGGGCGCAGCACCAGCCAGATCAGCGCCGCGCCGGCCAGGGTCAGCAGCGGGATCATCGCCAGGTTGACGGCGCTCCAGCCCTCCCGGGCCGAACCGCCGGTGCAGTTCATCAGCCCGCCCGAGGCCAGGGAGGCCAGGGTCACCGCGCCGAACACGATCATGTCGTTGAGCCCCTGCACCCGGCCGCGTTCCTCTTCGGTGTGGACCGCGGCCAGCATCGTGGTGGCGCCGATGAAGCCGAAGTTCCAGCCCACCCCCAGCAGGATCAGGGCGATGAAGAAATGCCCCAGCTGCACGCCTGCCAGCCCTACCAGCCCGGCGCCCATCAGGATCGCCAGCCCCAGGCCCATGATCTTCTCGACCCCGAAGCGCACGATCAGATAGCCGGTGAAGAACGAGGGCGCGTACATCGCCAGCACATGGCCGCTGACCACATCCGCGGCATTGTTCTGGCCATGACCGTTGCCGACCATCGCCAGCGGCGTCGAGGTCATCACCAGGTTCATCAGCGCATAGGAGACCATGCCGACGATGATCGCCACCGCGATGCGCGGGCTTTTCAGCAGTTCCAGCCGCGAACGCCCGCCGCTTGCGCCGGGCTCGGGGGCGGGCGGTCTGGGGATGTCGAGAAACACGAACAGCCCCGAGCCCAGGACGTTGACCACGATCACCGCCACATAGGCGCCCACGAAGGGGATCACCATCGCATCGCTGGTCACCTTGACGAGCTGCGGCCCGATCACCGCCGCCGCCAGCCCCCCGGCCATCACCAGCGAGATCGCCTTGGGCTGGAAGGCCGCCGAGGCGGTATCGGCGGCGGCGAAGCGGTAGAAGCCATGCGCCGACATGTAGATCCCGGTCAGCAGCGAGCCCAGCAGGAACAGCGCGAAGCTGTCGCTTGCCAGCGCCCATGCCCCGAATGCCCCGCCCAGAGCGCCGCTCATGGTGCCCACGAAGAACCCCGCCCGCCGTCCGGCCCGCTGCATAAGCGCCGACATCGGCGTGGCCGCCAGCATCGAGCCCAGCACGATCATCGAGATCGGCAGGGTAGCGAAACAGGCGTTGACGGCCAGCGACTGCCCGGCCAGCCCGCCGATGGTGAAGATCATCGGCAGCTGTGCGCCCAGCACCGCCTGGGCCAGCGCCAGCACCGCCACGTTGCGCCGCGCGCGGCTGTCGTCATGGGGGAGGGTGGTATCGCTCATTGGGCATGGGTAACGCCGGGGCGGGGGGAAGAAAAGCCCCCATCGGCCCGGTCGATGACATGGGCGAAAGAACCGCTGACCGCCCCGATTGCCAGCCCCATCGGCCCCAGATCCCGCCCTTCGGCATCGCGGGCGGCAAACAGCGCCGGCCCGTCGGCGCGCACGGTGGTAGCATAGTGAAACTCGTGCCCGGCCAGCGGCCCGGCGAAGGGCCCGGCCAGGGGCTCCAGCCGGCGGTATCCCAGATGCAGCCGGCGCAGCGCGAAGGAGGTTTCCAGCGG
>JALSGY010000139.1 GCA_026982515.1 Paracoccaceae bacterium | reverse complement strand
GGTGGCCGGATCATCGGTCAGGGTCACCAGCGCGCCGTCGGGCAGCTTGCGGACAATCTCGTGAAGGGTGACCGCGGGCACGGTGGTGGCGCCGGGGCGTTCAACCTGGGCGGGGGCCCTGTCAACTACCTCGATGTCGAGGTCGGTGGCGCGGAAGAGGGCCTCGTCGCCCTCGGCCTCGATCAGCACGTTGGCGAGGATCGGGATGGTATTGCGCCGCTCCACAACCGATTGCGCCTGGGCAATGGCCTTCAGAAGCGCGCCGCGTTCGATGCTGATCTTCATGTCCCACTCCTGCATGTGCCGGGGCGGCGAATGTAGCCCATTCGCCGCCCGGCTCAATAGTTTTCTGGACTGTCCGACGAACGCCGCAGGGCGTCAAGAGGCGTAAACTCATGCTTCGAGCGAGCGGCGCAGCATCTCGATGTCTTCGGCGATCTGGCTGTCCTGGGCCTTCAGCTCTTCGATGCGGCGCACCCCGTGCATGACGGTGGTGTGATCGCGCCCGCCGAAGCGGCGCCCGATCTCGGGCAGCGAGCGGGTGGTGAGCTGCTTGGCCAGATACATGGCAATCTGCCTCGGCCGGGCCAGGGTGCGTACCCGGCGCGGTCCGATCAGATCGGACAGGCGGATGTTGTAGTGCTCCGACACCCGGCGCTGGATTTCCTCGACCGTGACCTTGCGGTCGGAGGCGCGGAGGATATCGGCCAGGCAGTCCTGCACCAGTTCCAGCGTGATTTCGCGCCCGACCAGCGAGCCGAAGGCAAACAGCCGCATCAGCGCCCCTTCCAGCACCCGCACGTTGGTGGAAATGCGATGGGCGAGAAACTCCAGCACACCGTCGGCGATCACCAGACCGGGATACTGGCTGCGGTACTGTTCCACCTTCTTCTGGAGGATGCCGAGGCGGAGTTCGTAATCCGTGGGGTGCAGATCGACCACAAGGCCGCTCTGGAGACGCGACTTGATGCGTTCCTCCAGATCCCTGATCTCCACGGGGGCGCGGTCTGCGGAAATGATGATCTGCTTGTTCTGATCCACCAGCGCATTGAATGTGTGGAAGAATTCCTCCTGCGTGCCGTCCTTGCCGGCGATGAACTGGACATCATCCACCATCAGCACGTCGACAGAGCGAAACAGCTGCTTGAAATCCATCATCTGCTTGTCGCGCAGGGCCTGCACGAAACGGTACATGAACTGCTCGGCCGAAAGATAGACCACGCGCAGCCCCGTGCTCTTCTTCTGCAGTTCCCAGGCGATGGCATGCATCAGGTGGGTCTTGCCCAGCCCCACGCCGCCATAGAGAAACAGCGGGTTGAAGGTGGCGGGGCCGCCTTCGGCCACCCGGCGGGCGGCCGCATGGGCCAGTTCGTTGGGCTTGCCGACAACGAAGCTGTCGAAGGTGAAACGCGGATCGAGCGAGGCGCCGGGCAGGTCGTCCTCCGTGGAGCCATTTCCATTGCCGGCCCGGCGGGCGGGTGCAGGGCCTTCCTCCGTTCCGCCGCCCTTCTCCGTGTCCCCGGCATTGCGGTGCGCCCGGGCGGTGGCCGAGCGGAACCTCGGCACGGTGAATTCGATTCGGCTCACTTCGGCGCCGGCTTCGGCAAGATGCCTGAGGATCTGATCTCCGAAATTGCGCGCTACCCAGGTTCCCATGAAACTGGTGGGCACATGAAAGGTGGCGACGCCATTCTTCAGATCGGAAAATTCGAGAGGTTCAATCCAGTTCCTGTAGTTGTTCTGCCCCAGGGCCTTGAGTAATTCATCCTGTACGCGTCCCCATGTATCTTCCGTCATTCCTGTTCGACCCGCTTGCCAATTTTTCTGTCAAGACTGGCGCCAAGCCAGCCCCCGGAACTTCCACCCGTTCAGACAGCCCCGGTGCCCATGCGGATCCAGATCGCCCTCGAACCCTTCCGCCACGCTCAGGCACCGGGCCGTTTCCCCCCTGGAGGCGAGATGATCGGCCATTGCCCTGGCGGCAGCCAGAGATCGTTTTCCGGAGCGGCATATGAACAGAAGGCTGCCGGGGCGCTCATCTCCCAACTCTTCCGTCACCGCTTCCGTGAAGCGCGGGTTGATGGACATCTCCGGAAACATGGCCCATTCGACGCAGATCAGCGTCTGACCGATTTCCGAGAGGTCAGGAACACCGACATAACCCCATTCTGCCCGTGTCCTGACATCGATGAGCCTGGCGCTGCGGTCTGTCTCCAGAAGCTTCCACGCCTCTGTCGGTGAGACCTCACCGACGCGCGGAGCAAAGCCCGAACTCATCCAATGTCCCCCCAGGACGATGTGAATCGCTGGGGCAAGCTAGCAACGTGGCAGAGCCTGCCGCAACAGAACTTCGCGCTTGACTCACAACTTTGTCGAAGCCGAATCCCGTAACCTGTTGAAACCCGTTTCCGGCGTTGAGATTCGGTCACAGGCGGAATCAAAAAGCGCGCCCGAAGGCGCGCTGCTTGCAGATGTGAAGAGGGCGATTCCCCTCAGCCGAGGGCCTTCACCCGGGCCGACAGGCGCGACATCTTCCGCGCTGCGGTGTTCTTGTGCACAACGCCCTTGGTGACGCCGCGCATCAGTTCGGGCTGGGCCCGGCGCAGGGCTTCCGCGGCGGCATCCTTGTTGCCGGAGGCGATGGCCTCTTCCACCTTGCGCAGGAAGGTGCGGATGCGCGAGCGGCGCGCTTTGTTGATGGCGAAACGGCGCTCGTTCTGGCGGGCGCGTTTCTTTGCTTGAGGCGAGTTGGCCATGTCTTTCGGTTCCACTTTTCGGGTGGTGCAAATCTGAAGTCGCGCTTCTAGGCCCGACTCGCGGGCAAGTCAACCGGGCAGGTGCAAGTTTTCCGAGGAAAATCCCGGTGCGCCGGCAGGCGGAAAACCCGGTGGCTACCTGTCGCGAAACTGCGGCTCGCGCTTTTCCAGAAAGGCGCGCATTCCTTCCTTCTGGTCCTCGGTGGCAAAGAGCGAATGGAACAGCCGCCGTTCGAACAGCAGACCCTCCGAGAGGGTGGTTTCATAGCTGCGGTTCACCGCTTCCTTGACGAAATAGGTGGTCAGGCGGGATTTCTCCGCGATCTTCTGGGCCGCCCCCATGGCCTCTTCCATGAGCCGTTTGGCCGGCACCACACGGCTGACAAGGCCGGAACGCTCGGCCTCGGCGGCATCCATGAAACGGCCGGTGAGGTTCATGTCCATGGCCTTTGACTTGCCGACGAATCGGGCCAGCCGCTGCGAGCCGCCCATGCCCGGCATGACCCCGAGGTTGATTTCGGGCTGGCCGAATTTCGCATTGTCTGCGGCGATGATGAAATCGCACATCATGGCCAGTTCGCAACCGCCGCCCAGCGCATAGCCGGACACCGCGGCGATGATCGGGGTGCGAATCGAGAGGATCGTGTCGGAAGCCTCGGCAAACAGGTTGGAGAAGGCCACATCGACGAAGGACTGTTCCGACATCTCCTTGATGTCCGCCCCGGCGGCAAAGGCCTTTTCGTTGCCGGTGATCACGATGGCGCGCACCTTGTCGTTGGCGTCGGCCTCCTTCAGGGCGCTTCCCAGCTCTCCCAGAAGCTCCGAGTTGAGCGCGTTCAGCGCATCGGGGCGGTTGAGGCGGATAAGGGCGATGTCATCCTCGACTTCAACGATGATGTTCTTGTAGGCCATGAGAGAGCGCCTCGGGCTGTTTCGGTCGGGGGGGAGTCCTAGCAGCCCTGCCGGGCGGATCAAGTCATCTTTGGCAGTGGGGGCACCAGAAGGTGGAGCGCCCGGCCTGGACGGAGCGGCGAATCGTGCCGTTGCAGCCGGGGGTGAGGCAGGGCTCTCCATCGCGGCCGTAAACCCGGAAGGCGTGCTGGAAATATCCCAGCTCGCCGCTTGCCTGGCGGTGGTCGCGCAGCGAAGAGCCCCCCGCGGCGATAGCTTCGTTCAGCACCTCGCGGATCACCGGCACCAGCCTGCCCAGGCGCGCCGGCGCTGTTCGCGCCCCCTGTCGGTGCGGCGACAGCCCGGCCCGGTGCAGGGCTTCGCAGGCATAGATGTTGCCCAGCCCCGCCACCACCCTC
>JALSGY010000138.1 GCA_026982515.1 Paracoccaceae bacterium | reverse complement strand
TGTCGGTGGCCAGCAGCAGGGTAGAGGCCAGATCGTTGGCCAGCCCTCCCGCCATCCTGGCCAGCAGATCGGCGGTCGCCGGCGCCACCACCACCAGATCGGCGGCGCGGGACAGTTCGATATGGCCCATCTCGGCCTCGTCGGTGAGATCGAACAGGTTGCGGTAGGCCTTCTGCCCGGCAAGCGCGGCGGCGGACAGGGGGGTGACGAACTCTTCCCCGGCGCGGGTCAGCACCGGGGTGACGGTGGCGCCCTGTTCGCGCAGGCGGCGGATCAGCTCCAGCGCCTTGAAGGCGGCGATGCCGCCGCCGATGATCAGCAATATGCGTTTTCCCGCAAGCATGAGGAATGTCTAGGGGCCGATGGGGCGGAACTCAACCGTTTCGGCGCGCACCATGGCTTTCATCGCCGCCGATGGGCTGCTAATCACCGACGGTAAGAAGACAATTCGCGGTTTGATCCATGTTCCCCAGGCTCTCACTGGTTCTCGGCGGCGCACGCTCCGGCAAGTCGGCCCTGGCCGAGCGGCTGGTGGCGCTGAGCGGCGGCGAGAAGATCTACCTGGCCACCGGCCAGGGGCTGGACGAGGAGATGGCCGAAAGGATCGCCCGCCACCGGGCCGCCCGTGGCCCCGGCTGGCGCACCATCGAAGAACCCCGGGCCGTTGCTGCCGCGCTGGGCGGCCTGCGAGAGGGGCAGACGGTGCTGCTGGACTGCGCCAGCCTGTGGCTGAGCAACCATCTGCTGAACGGCTCGGACATCTCCGCCGAGGTGGCCGCACTGGAAGACGCGCTGAGCGCCTGCCCGGCGCGGGTGGTGGTGGTCTCGGATGAGGCGGGGATGGGCATCGTTCCGGAAAACGCGCTGGCGCGGCGCTTTCGCGACGAGCAGGGGCTGCTCAACCAGCGGCTGGCAGCACGGGCCGGGCTGGTGGTGACGGTGATCGCCGGGCTGCCGCTGGTGCTCAAGGGCGCACTGCCGGAGGGGCTGTCATGACCACCTTCTGGTGGGTACGCCACGGCCCCACCCATGCCAGGGGGCTGGTGGGCTGGACGGACCTGCCGGCGGATCTTTCCGATACCGCAGGTCTGGCGCGGCTGCGCGACTATCTGCCCCGGGATGCGGTGGTGGTCTCCTCCGACCTCACCCGCGCGGTCGCCACCGCCGATGCCATCCAGGGCGCCCGTCATCGGCTGCGCCACGAGGCACGGCTGCGCGAGATGCATTTCGGGGAATGGGAGGCAAGGCCCTTTGCCGAAGTGGAACGCAGCCACCCCGAACTTGCCCGCGCCTTCACCGAGCGCCCCGGCACGGTGCGCCCGCCCGGTGGCGAAAGCTGGGAAGATCTGGCCGCCCGGGTTCAGGCCGCGGTCGACGAGCTGGCCACCCGCCATGCCGGGCGGCATATCGTGGCGGTGGCGCATTTCGCGGTGATCCTCACCCAGGTGCAACGGGCGCTGCGGGTGGGGCCACAAGAGGCGCTGGGGCATCGGATCGACAACCTGTCGGTCACCCGGATCAGGCTTGGCGAGCCGCCCGCGATCGGACCGATCAACCGGCTGCCATGAGCATGGACCGGGGGGGACGAACCGCCGGCCCGGAAGGCCGGCGGCGCCTCCGGCGGGAGTATTTGGGGCAAGATGAAGGGACGGGGGCCCGGGCAGGGCCGTCTTTACCTTTCGTAAACTCCCGTAGCGTAGCCGTTAACCAGGTTTTGTGACGGAGGCGCTCATGGTGGCGCGCGCCCATACGGTGGCATTCGAGGGGATCGAGGCGCGGATGGTCGAGGTGCAATGCGCGCTGGCGCCCGGCCTGCCCTCGTTTGCCATCGTCGGCCTGCCCGACAAGGCGGTGTCCGAAGCGCGCGAACGGGTGCGCGCCGCGCTCTCGGCGCTTTCCATCGCCCTGCCCTCCAGGCGCATCACCGTCAATCTCTCGCCCGCCGACATGCCCAAGGAAGGTTCGCATTTCGACCTGCCGGTGGCCATGGCCCTGCTGGCCGCGATCGGCATCCTGCCCCCCGAGGATGTGGAACTGACGGTGGCGCTGGGCGAGCTGTCGCTGGACGGGACGCTGGTGGCGGTGGCCGGTGCCCTGCCCGCGGCCATGGCGGCGGCCGAGGACGGGCGGGCGCTTGTCTGCCCCAGATCTTGCGGTGCCGAAGCTGCCTGGGTGGGGGCAACCCAGGTGCTGGCTGCAGCCTCGCTGACCGAGGTGATCGGCCATTTCACCGGGCAGGCGCCGATTTCTCCCGCCCGGCCGGGGGAGGTGAGCCCGCCCTCAGCGGCCCGCGACCTTCGCGACGTGAAGGGGCAGGAACGGGCCAGGCGGGCGCTGGAGATTTCCGCCGCGGGCCGGCACCACCTGCTGATGACCGGGCCGCCGGGCTCGGGCAAGTCGATGCTGGCCGCCCGCATGCCCGGCATCCTGCCACCGCTGAGCGCGGCCGAGGCGCTGGAAACCTCGATGATCCACTCGCTTTCGGGGCTGCTCGACGAGACGGGAATCACCCGCAGCCGCCCCTTCCGCGAGCCCCACCACACCGCCTCGATGGCGGCGATCGTGGGCGGCGGCAGGGGGGCCCGGCCGGGGGAGATCTCGCTGGCCCACAACGGGGTGCTGTTTCTCGACGAGTTGCCCGAATTTCCGCGCGCCGTGCTGGAAACCCTGCGCCAGCCGATCGAGACCGGCGAGGTGGTGATCAGCCGGGCCAATGCGCATGTGCGCTATCCCTGCCGTTTTCTTCTGGTGGCTGCGGCCAACCCCTGCCGGTGCGGCCATCTGGGCGATGCGGGGCGCGCCTGCGGACGGGCTCCGCAATGTGGCGAGGACTACATGGGGCGGATCTCCGGCCCCCTGATGGACCGGTTCGACCTGCGGATCGAGGTGCCGCCAGTGAGTTTTCGCGATCTGGATCTGCCGCAGGCGGGTGAGGATTCGGCCACCGTCGCAGCCCGGGTGCGGGCCGCGCGAGAGGTCCAGGCGGCGCGCTATGCGCAAACTCCGGGTGTGCGGGTGAACGCAGATGCGGAAGGGGCGCTGCTGGAACGTGTCGCCACCCCCGAGCGGGCCGGAAAGGAGATGCTGGCAAAGCTGGCCGAGCGCTTCAGCATGTCGGCGCGCGGGTATCACCGGGTGCTGCGGGTGGCGCGCACCATCGCCGATCTGGAGGGGGCGGAGGCCGTCGCCCTGCGCCACGTGGCCGAGGCGGCCAGCTTCAGGCTGGCGGGGCTTCGCGAAGCCGTCCCCGGATGAAGGCCGCCACCTTGCCAAGCGCGGCATCGGCCTCGGGCAGCCAGCCCTGGAAGATCACCCACACGTGTGGCGTGTCGTCCCATAGATCAAGCGTGACCTCAACACCCTGCCGGCGCAGCGTCTCGGCCATGCGGCGCGTATCGTCGAGCAGGATTTCCGCCTTCGAGGCCTGCAGGAACACCGGCGGACAGCCGGGAAAACGGGCAAACAGCGGCGAAAGGCCCGGATCAGCCGGATCGGCGCCGGCGGCGTAATCGTCGCGTATTTCGGACATGCGCTCCGAGGGCAACAGCACATCCGTCCGGGCGTTGGCCTCAAGAGAATGGCCTGAAAGCGTCAGGTCCGTCCAGGGCGAGAAGGCGAAGGCCCCGGCCGGGTATGGCCCGCCCGTCTCGCAGATGCGCGACAGCAGGGACAGGGCCAGACCGCCGCCGGCGCTGTCACCGCCGATGACGATCTCGCCGGGCGGGTAGCCGCGCTCCAGCAGCCCGTTCCAGGCACGCCAGGCATCCTCCAGCGCCGCCGGGAAAGGATGTTCGGGGGCAAGGCGGTAATCGGGCAGGCAGGCGCGGGTGGCCGTCATTTCCGCCAGCCGTGCCAACATGGCCCGATGGGTGCGCGCGCTGCCAAGGGAAAAGCCGCCGCCGTGGAAATAGAGCACGGTGCCGCGCTTCACCCGGCCAACCGAGACCCAGGTGGCGGGCACGCCCTGCAGCCGGCCTTCAAGGTAGAGAACACGCCGGGGATTGCGAAACACCAGGCAGGCTTGCCATTCGAAGCGGCGGCGGGCACGGGGGATATCCCTCAGACGGGCCAAGGCTG
>JALSGY010000137.1 GCA_026982515.1 Paracoccaceae bacterium | reverse complement strand
ACACCGGAGAACAGCTGCACCGACTTGGAGCCGAAGATCGACACCGGCAGCGACAGGTTGTTGATGATGTGCAGCATCGCGATGGTCACGATGAACGCCAGATAGAACCAGTTGGCCACGTAGATGTGGGGCTCCTTGCGCTTGTAGATCGTACCCAGGAACACCGCCAGGTAGGCCACCCAGACGATGGTCAGCCAGATATCGACGTACCACTCGGGCTCGGCATATTCCTTGGACTGGGTCGCGCCCAGCAGATAGCCGGTGGCCGCCAGCACGATGAACAGCTGGTAGCCCCAGAACACGAACCAGGCCAGGTTGCCGCCCCACAGGCGTGCTGCGCTGGTGCGCTGAACCACGTAGAACGAGGTTGCGATCAGGGCATTGCCGCCAAAGGCGAAGATCACCGCCGAGGTGTGCAGCGGGCGCAGCCGGCCGAAGTTGCCATAGCCCTGAAGCCACTCGAAGTTGAGCCCCGGAAAGGCAAGCTGGAACGCGATGAACGTACCGACGAGAAAGCCCACGATGCCCCAGAAGGCCGTGGCGATGGTCCCGGCCCGGATAACCCCGTCCATATAGCCCGGTTCGGGCGGTGGTAACGGTTCATCCGTCCGGCGGACGGTCCACAGAAAGACCCCGCCGGCCACGATCATCACGATGATGGCGTGAACCTGATAAGCCAGATCACGCGCGTAGTTGGCAGCGATCGCCGCGGCAAGCGTGATCAGCCCCAGAACCACCAGTTTCACAATATTCCACATTGCGCGTCCCTTTGTTCCCTCACCGGAGCACAGATCACGTGTCGTCTGAATCCGGTTCGACAATTCGTATGTGGCCGCCTCCGGGCGACCCCGCTTTGATCCATGTCAAATCCGCGTGATGTGTCGGTTGATCGAAGTCAAAGCGCAAGCGACATTGTATGCGAATATTGGTCGCACTTGGTTCTTCCGGAGATTCTCGAATGGCATACAAGACAGTCGTGTCCGTGATCACCGACCTTGCGGTCGACAACGCGGCGCTCGAGGCGGCCGTTGAGCTGGCGCGGCGCGAGGACGGGCATCTTGACGTGCTCTGCCTCGGCATCGACCGGACGCAGCCGGGTTTCTACTATACCGGCGCCAGTGCCATGACCATACAGAACAACCTCGCCGAGGCCGAAAAGGAGGCTCGGGAACTCGAGAAAAAGGTCACCGGCATGCTCGAGGGCCGCGATCTGAAATGGGCCGCCCAGGGGATGACGGCCCAGTCGGCCGGGCTGCCGCAGTTTCTCGCCCACCACATCCGGTTTGCCGATGTGGTGGTACTGCCCAAGCCCTACGGCGAGGGGCGCACCCACGAAAACGAGGCGATCGTCGAATCCGCCCTTTTCGACGCCGGCGTGCCAGTGCTGGTGATGCCGGACGAGGGCGCCCTGCCCGATCCGGTAAACCGCATCGTGGTGGCCTGGAACGAAAGCCGCGAAGCGCTTACCGCGGTGCGCGCCGCCCTGCCCTTCCTGCAGGCGGCGGACGTGGTGAACATCTGCATCATCGACCCGCCGCCGCACGCACCTGACCGCTCGGATCCGGGCGGTGCGCTGTCGCAGATGCTGTCGCGCCACGGCGTGAACGCCGAGGTGTCGGTGCTGGCCAAGACGATGCCGCGAGTCTCCGACGTGATCGCCCGCCATGTGAGCGACCAGCAGGCGGACCTGCTGGTCATGGGCGCCTATGGCCACTCGCGCTTCCGCGAATCGATCCTCGGCGGTGCCACCCGCAACATGCTGCAGATTTCCGAGGTGCCGATGCTGATGGCCCACTGACGGGGGCCGGGCGGGGGCTCAGGCCGGCATGCCGCCATCGGCGTCATCGCCGGTTTCGGCCAGCAGACGCCCGAAATCCGGGATCAGGATGCGGCGGTTGCCTTCCAGTTCCACGATCCCTTCCTTCTTCAGCGCCGAGATCTGGCGGCTGACGGTCTCCAGCGTCAGGCCCAGGTAGTCGGCCATTGCCTCGCGGGTCAGCGGCAGGATGAAGGTGGTCTCTTCCGGGGTCTGGCCCAGATGCAGCTGGGCATTGCGCCGGGCAATGATCGCCAGCAGGCTGGCGATCTTCTCGCGCGCCGTCTTGCGCCCCAGCACCAGCATCCACTCGCGCGCCGCGTCAAGCTCGTCCAGGGTCATCTCCAGCAACCGCTGACCGATGGTCGGCGAACTGCGCAGCAGCTGCTCGAACGGCTTGCGGCGGAAGCAGCACAGGGTGAGATCGGAGATTGCCGTGACGTTGAAACTGGCCACCGCCCGGCCCGGCCGGCCAAGGAAGTCGGACGGCAGAAGAAGCCCCACCATCTGGGTGCGGCCGTCCTCCATGGTCTGGGTCAGCGAGGCGATCCCGACCACCACGGAGGCCACGAAATCGAGCTGGTCCCCCGCCCAGACCACGGGCTGACCGGCCTCGTAGGTGCGATAATACTTGATCGTCTCCAGATATTCGAGTTCTTCTTGCTCACAGCGAGCACAGACCGCACGGTGGCGGATCGGGCAGGTTCCGCAATCGCGGCTGCTGAAGACGGGGGCGTTCATTACGCGGGCTCCAGTTGATCTGGATCAAGGCAGGTTGCATGCCTTTCAAGAATAGGTAGCCGCATGTCAACCATGTCGCAACTCCGCAGGCTGGGGCTTTTTGACGCCCGAGTGCCCAGATACACCAGTTACCCGACCGCGCCGCAGTTCTCCGATGCGGTCGATCCGGGGGTGACGACCCAATGGATCAAGGCGATTCCGGCCGGTGCGCGGGTGTCCGTCTACGTGCATGTGCCGTTCTGCCGCCGGCTGTGCTGGTTCTGCGCCTGCCGCACCCAGGGAACCACCACGCTGTCTCCGGTGGAGGCCTACGTCGAATCGCTCAAGTCGGAGCTGCGCACGGTATCGGGGCTTCTCGCCCCCGGCGTGGAGATCGAGCATCTTCACTGGGGCGGTGGCACGCCGACGCTGCTTTCACCCGCGTTGATGGGCGATCTGGCAGAATCGATCTTCGCCATGGCGCCGCTGGCCGAAGGCGCCCAGTTCTCGGTGGAGATCGACCCCAACGAAATCGACGAGGCGCGCATTGACGCGCTGGCCGCGGCGGGCATGAACCGCGCCTCCATCGGGGTGCAGGATTTCGATCCCCGGATCCAGGACACCATCGGCCGGGCCCAGAGCTACGAAGAAACTCGCACCGCCGTCGAGGCGATTCGCGCCCGCGGCATCACCAGCCTGAACATGGACATCCTCTACGGCCTGCCCCACCAGACCGAAGAGCGCATCGCCGAAAGCGTACAGAAGGTGCTCAGCCTCTCGCCCGACAGGGTGGCGCTTTACGGCTATGCCCATGTGCCCTGGATGGCCAAGCGGCAGAACCTCATTCCCACCGATGCCCTGCCCACCCCCGAAGAACGCCTCGCGCTGTTCGAGACCGCGCGCAGACTGTTCGTCTGGGACGGTTATGAGGAGATCGGGATCGACCATTTCGCCCGCCCCGAGGACGGGCTGGCGGTGGCCCGGCGCGAAGGCCGGCTGCACCGCAACTTCCAGGGCTACACGGAAGACACCTCCGACACCCTGATCGGTATCGGCGCTTCGGCAATTTCGCGCTACCGGCAGGGCTATGCGCAGAACAACCCCTCCACCTCGGGCTACCAGGCTGCGGTGCGCGAGGGCCGGCTGGCCACCACGCGCGGTCATGCCTTCACCGAAGACGACCGCATCCGCGGCCGCATCATCGAGGCGCTGATGTGCGATTTCGGCCTTTCCTTCGCCCAGGTGGCAGAAGACGTGGGCGTGCCGGCCGCCAGGCTGAAGGAAATCGTCACCGGTGTCGAAGAGGCCTTTCCCGGCATGGTGACCCTCACCGCCGAGCGGCTGGACATCCTGCCCCACGGGCGGCCGCTGGCGCGGATGATCGCCCGCCATTTCGACGCCTACGCCATGTCCGAGGCCGGCCACAGCCCGGCCGTCTGACGGATTGCCCCCACCCTGCCGGATCCCTGATCTTGCCCCGGCGGCCCGCATCCGCCTTGCCCGGGGTGTGCCGCAGCCCGCCGATGCGCCCGCCCAGGCACTCACTCGCGCTCCCACCCG
>JALSGY010000136.1 GCA_026982515.1 Paracoccaceae bacterium | reverse complement strand
CTGGGGCGTCGTCCTCTCGGCGATGGTGCTGTGGGTGGCCTCGCAGCTTGGCGGCATGATCAGCCTGCTGCTCACCCCGCCCGAGCAGGTCTCCGATCAGGCCCCGCCGCCACCGCAAACCGCCGCTGCGCCCGAGCCCGCCCCGGCGACGCCCGAACCCGGCGCACTGCCCGCCACCGAGCCCTCGCGCCTGGGCCGCGAACTGCCCGCCGGCACGGCCGAAACCCCGCCGCAGGCCGAAACCGCGCCGGCGCGCGCGCCACAGGCCGAGGCCGCAGCCCCGCCCCCGGCCCGGCCCGCACAAGCCCCCGAGCCCGCCGTGCCGGACCGCATCGGGGAAGAGCCCGTCCGCCCGGGCACGGCGATAGCCCGCCTGCCCGCCCCCGGCACCGATGCCACCCCGCGCGAGATCGAGGACGCGCCCGCCCCGCGCGCCGCACCTGCCGGGGTGGCCGCCCCCGGCGTTCCGGCCCAGCCCGGATCGGGCAGCGCGAGCCGGCCCGCGCCCGGCGCCCCGCCACCGCCTCCCGGCCAGCCCGCGCCCGCCACCCCGGCCGTGCCGGAGGCCGACAGCGCACCGGTCCCCGCCTCCCCGCCGGTGCCGCGCTTCACCGAACCGCAGATCGTCGATCTTCCAGCCCCGCGCGAGGACGAACCACCCGCGTCGGGCCAGGCCGATCAGCCCCCCGCCCAGGCGGAGGTGGCCGCCCTGCCGCCTGCGGGGCAGGAAGAGCCGCCCGCCACCACCGGCACACCGGCCCCCGGGCCGCGGGTGCTCCGCCCCGGCGAGGGTGAGCGGCGCAGCAACCGCCTGCCCACCATCGGCGATGAGCGGGCGGCCCTGCCCGCCCCGGCAACCGGCCCCGAAGAACCCGCAATGGATGAAAACGCCCCCGCCATCGAACGCTTCGCCGTGCCCTTCGACAACCCCGGGGGCCGGCCGCTGATGGCGGTGATTCTGCTGCCCGATCCGGCGGGCGATGAGCCGCAGATCGCCGCCCTGCCGTTCCCGGTCAGCTACGCCGTCGATGCCAGCCGCGCAACCGCCGCCGAGCGGATGCGCGCCATCCGGGCCGCCGGCCACGAGGTGGTGCTGCTCGCCCCCCTGCCCGAGGGCGCCTCGCCGCGCGATGCGGAAGTGGCTTTTGAGAGCTATCTCGCCGCGGTGCCCGAGGCGGTGGCGGTGCTCGACAGCCGCGCGGCGGTGTTCCAGTCCGGCCGGCTGCTGGCCGAACAGCTGGCCGACATCCTGGCCGATACCGGCCACGGGATGATCACCTACGCGCGCGGGCTCAACTCCGCCATCCAGGTGGCCGAGCGCGAAGGCATCCCGGCGGCCCTGGTGTTCCGCGACATCGACGGCGCGGGCCAGGACGCGGCCGCGATCAGGCGCTTCCTGGATCAGGCCGCCTTCCGGGCCGGGCAGATGCAAAGGGTGGTGCTGGTGGCCCGCAACCGCCCCGAAACGATCCGCGCGCTGGTGGAGTGGCGCCTCGGCAACCGCGCCCGCACCGTGGCCCTGGCCCCGGTCTCGGCGGTGCTGCTGGGCCGCTGATCCCGGCGCCGGGCCTGGGCGGGGATCGCCGCCGGGCAGGCCCGGAATGCGCACGGGCGCTTCCCTTCTGCGGCGCGGCGGGCTATCCAGCCTGCATGGAAACCGTGCTTGACAGGATCCGGGCCTACAAGCTCGAGGAAATCGCCGCCGCCAGGGCGGCCCGTCCCCTTCCCGAGGTGGAGGCCGCCGCCCGCGCTGCCGGCCCCGTGCGCCCCTTTGCCGCTGCCCTGCGCCGCGACGCCAACCAGGGCTACGGGCTGATTGCCGAAATCAAGAAGGCCAGCCCCTCCAGGGGGGTGATCCGGGCCGATTTCGACCCGCCGGAACTGGCCCGGGCCTATGAGCGCGGCGGCGCCAGCTGCCTGTCGGTGCTCACCGACGGCCCCAGCTTTCAGGGGGCGGCGGACTATCTCGTCCAGGCCCGCGCGGCCACAGCACTGCCGGTGCTGCGCAAGGATTTCATGTTCGACACCTGGCAGGTGGCCGAGGCCCGCGCCCTGGGGGCGGACTGCATCCTGATCATCATGGCCGCGGTCCCCGACACGCTGGCCGCCGAACTGGAACACGCGGCCGGCGAATGGGGGATGGACGTGCTGGTGGAAGTGCATGACGAGGCCGAACTGGAGCGCGCGGCGGCCCTGAAATCGCCGCTGCTGGGCATCAACAACCGCAATCTCAAGACCTTCGAGACCACGCTCGAGACAACCCGCCGGCTGGCCCGCCTCGCCCCGCCGGAAAAGATGCTGGTATCCGAAAGCGGGCTGTCCACCCCCGAGGATCTGGCCGATCTCGCCCGCTACGGGGCGCGCATCTTCCTGATCGGCGAAAGCCTGATGCGCCAGGGCGATGTCGAGGCCGCCACCCGCGCGCTGCTGGCCAATCCGTTGCGCGCCGAAGGAGGGCTGTAAATGGCCGAATTGACCCATTTCGACTCCAGGGGCGACGCCCATATGGTAGACGTTTCCGCCAAACCCGCCACCGCGCGCACCGCCGTGGCCGAAGGCTATATCAGGATGAGCCCGCAAACTCTTGAGATCATTACCAAAGGCAAAGCCGGTAAGGGCGATGTGCTGGGCGTGGCACGGCTGGCCGGAATCATGGGGGCCAAGAAGACGGCCGATCTGATTCCGCTGTGCCATCCGCTGCCGCTGGCCAAGGTGGCGCTGGCTCTGGAGCCCGACCCCGAACGCCCCGGCATCCGCGTCGAGGCCACGGTCCGCACCACCGGCCAGACCGGGGTGGAGATGGAGGCGCTCACCGCCGTCTCCATCGCCTGCCTGACGGTCTATGACATGGTCAAGGCGGCCGAAAAGGGCATGATCATCGAGGATATCCGCCTGATCCTGAAAGAGGGCGGAAAATCGGGACGTTACGAGGCCAGGTGATGCTGAGTGTCGAACAGGCCCTGGCGCGGATCTTCGCGCTTGTCTCGCCGCTGGGGACGGAAACCGTGCCGCTTGCCGAGGCCGGAGGACGAGTGCTGGCCGCCCCCGTCGCCGCCCGGCGCGACCAGCCCCCCTTTTCCGCCTCCGCCATGGACGGCTACGCCTTGCGCGCCGCAGAGGCCCGCCCCGGCGCCAGTTTCCGGGTGATCGGCGAATCGGCCGCGGGCCATAGATTCACGGGCCAGGTCGGGGCCGGGGAAGCGGTGCGCATCTTCACCGGCGCGCCACTGCCCGAGGGCGCCGACCGGGTGGTCATGCAGGAAGACACCCGCCGCGAGGGCGACCGGATCATCCTGCTCGATTCCCTCGGCGATGGGCGCAACGTCCGCCCTCTCGGGGCCGATTTCACCGCCGGCAGCACCCTGGACGCCCCGCGCCGCCTGCGCCCCGCCAACCTGGCGCTTCTCGCGGCGATGAACGTGGCGCGGGTGCCCGTCTTCCGCCGCCCCTCGGTGGCCTTCATCGCCACCGGGGACGAGCTGGTGATGCCCGGCGAAGAGCCGGGACCGGATCAGATCATCGCCTCCAACGGCTTCGGCCTGGCGCAGATGGTGCGCGAGGCCGGCGCCGAGGCCCGCATGCTGCCGATCGCCCGCGACAGCGCCGCCTCGCTGCGCACCACCCTGGAGCTGGCCCTGGATGCGGACATGATCGTCACCATCGGCGGCGCCTCGGTGGGCGATCACGACATCGTCGGCGAGGTTGCCGCCGCGATGGGCATGAAGCAAAGCTTCTACAAGGTGGCGATGCGCCCCGGCAAGCCGCTGATGGCCGGCACCCTGGCCGGAAAGACGATGCTCGGCCTGCCGGGCAACCCTGTTTCCTCAATGGTTTGCGGCCATGTCTTCATGTTGCCGGCCCTGCGCGTCATGATGGGCCTGCCCGCCGCCCCCGCGCCGCGCAAAAGCGCCCCGCTGGCCGCTCCGCTGCCCGCCAACGGCCCGCGCGAACATTACATGCGCGCCCGGTTCACCCCCGGCGGGATCGAGGCCTTCGAGCGCCAGGACAGCGCGCTGCTGAGCGTGCTCGCCCAGGCCGAGGCGCTGCTGATCCGCCCGCCCGGAGACGGCCCGCGCAACGCCGGCGAGATGGTGGAA
>JALSGY010000135.1 GCA_026982515.1 Paracoccaceae bacterium | reverse complement strand
TTCCTCGAGTGCCGCATTGCCTTCGCCCGCCCCCGGCAATTCCTGGCCCGCACCCTCGCCCAGCGCCTGAAGCGCGGACAGATTGGCCGCCACCGCGCGGGTGCGCAGCACCGTCTGGGCGATGGAGCGCTGAAACTCCTGCGCTTTCGCCTGATGGCGCGCCCCGAAGTAGAACGAGACGATCGCCCCCAGCAGCCACCACAGCGGTTCGGGCACCAGTGCCACCCCCTGCATCCGGGCCGCGAACCACACCGGATCCACCATCGCCGAGACGAACAGCCCCAGCGTGCCCAGCGCCAGCGCCGGCCGCGGCAAGCGGTTCAGCCCGTCCATGAAGCGGTCGAAAAGGCCGCGCCGGGGCACCGCGAACTCGGCCGCGAACTGCCCAAGTGCCGCCTCGCGCATCAGCGCTTCGCGCATCGCTCCCGCCTCGGCGTTCTCCACGAACACCTCGGCCGTCTCCCGCACCACGTTGCGCCCGCTGCCGAACAGCAGCGCGAAGATCGCCTCGATCAGCCCCATGCCGCCACCCTTTGCGCATGTTCCGCCTCGCTCAGCCGGAAGCGCGGCGAGATGAACTCTTCCGCCCGCCGAATCCAGCCCCCCTTGCCGCCATCGCGCCGGCGGGCGAACTTGCGCAAGGAGGGCCGCCTGTCGGCCAGGGCGTAATAGTAGTTGCGCCGGGCGATTCCGTAGGCATCGGCCAGAAGTTGCGCCCCCTTCTGCGACACCGTCCGCGCCGCCGCGGCGGTCTTCGGCCCGACGATCCCGTCCACCACGAGATCCTGCCCCATGTCGTTGAGCAGCCGCTGCAGCAGCTTCACCGCCACCGCCCCCGCATTGACCTGCATGTCGAACACGCCCGGCCACAGCGCCTCGGGCAGAAGGTTGAGCCGCGGACGATAGAAATATTCCTCGATGAAGATTTCCGCCGCCCTTTCCGGGGTCATCGCCCGCACGTCGGCCTCGGTGACCCGGCCATCGCCGGTCAGGTCCAGCTTCAGCCGGCGCATGGTGGCCAGCGTCACCCCGTGCTTGGTCGGCCCGCCGGGATCGCCCGGATCGTTCACGTAACCGCCTTCGCGGGCCACGATCTCGGCGGCAATCGCCTCTATGGTCTTCATGGAAAATCAGCCCAAAGGTTAACAATCCCCTTCAGGCTGACAAGAGAGGGTTAAGAAGCCCCGACCTAACCGTTCGGTTCGGCCTCCGGCTCCACGTAGACGCCCTGCTCCTTGAGTGCGTCGATCACCTCCTTGGGCATGTAGCTCTCGTCATGCTTGGCGAGAATCTCCGAGGCCACGAACACCCCGTCCACCAGCTTGCCGGTGGCCACCATGCCCTGGCCCTCGCCAAAGAGATCGGGCAGGACCCCGGTAAACTCCACCGGGATGGAGGCCCCGCCATCGGTGACGGAGAACCTGATCGTCGCGCCCTCGCCGCGCACCAGGGTGCCCTCCTCGACCAGCCCGCCGATGCGGAACACCTCGGTCGGCGGCGGTGGGTTCTCGGCCACCTGGGCCGGCGCACGGAAGAAGTTGATCCCGTCGCGCATCGAGTAGCCGATCATGGCGGTGGAAAACACCAGCGCCACGGCGGCGATCGCCACGATCTGGATTCGTCTCTGCTTTTTCAGTCCCTTCATCGCCTCACCCTCACGGGAACACCGGAGCCAGCATCAGGCCCGCGGTTTCCGCTTCTCCGAGCATCAGGTTTGCATTCTGCAAGGCCTGCCCGGACGACCCCTTGGTCAGATTGTCGAGCGCCACCACCACCAGGCAGCGCCCGGGGATGCGGTCGCCGACCACACCCACATGTACGAAGTTAGAACCCCGGACGTGCCGCGTCGAGGGGAGTGCGCCAAAAGGCAGCACCTCGATGAAGGGTTCGCCCCCGTAGGCCGCCTTCAGGACCTCGTGAATCTCCCCTGCCTCCCCGCGCAGGTAGACGGTGGCGAGGATGCCGCGGTTGGCAGGCATCAGATGCGGAGTGAACTGCACCCGCACCTCCCGCCCCGCAAGGGCCGAGAATTCCTGATCAAACTCGGCCAGGTGCCGGTGGGTGCCCCCCGCGGCATAGGGGTGGAACCCCTCCGACAGCTCCGCATGCAGCAGGTTCTCGCGCAGGCTGCGCCCCGCCCCCGAAACCCCCGCCTTGAGGTCGATCACGATCTCGTCAAGATCAATCACCCCGGCCGCGATCAGCGGCCGCAGGGCGTATTGGCCGGTGGCGGCGTTGCAGCCGGTGCCCGCCACCAGGCGGGCGGCGCGAATCTCTTCGCGGTAGAATTCGGTCAGCCCGTAGACCGCCTCGGCCTGCAGCTCGGGCGCGGCGTGGGGCTTGCCGTACCATCTTTCGTAGACGGCCGGGTCGCGCAGACGGAAATCGGCCGACAGATCGACGATCTTCAGATCGCGCGGCAACTCGCGGATCACCTCCTGGCTGGTGGCGTGCGGCAGGGCGCAGAAGCACAGATCGACCTGACCCATGTCGATTTGCGAAATCTTCACCAATTCGGGCAGGTCAAGATGGCGCAGATGTGGGAAAACCTCGGCCATCGCCATCCCCGCCTTGCGCTCGGCCGAAAGCGCGACGATCTCCATCCCCGCGTGGGTGGCGATCAGCCGCACCAGTTCCGCGCCGGTATAGCCCGAGGCGCCCAGTATCGCGATCCTGTGGGTCATTCGTCCCTCTTGCAATCTTTCTAGCGGTTGAGGAAAGGCGCGCAACCGCCCGTTATTCCTCGTGCTTCCTTCAGGCAGCCACAAACTCGATCCGTCGTCGCAGGAACTGCGTCGCCCGGTCGGACACCCGCCCGGGATCTCCGGTGGTCAGATACATCGCCTCATCGCCGGGGCCGCGCATCCGGGGGTGGCGCTGCAGGTAGTCGGCCAGGCTTTCGGCCACGATATCGGCCTGGCTGAACACCTTGACCTGCGGCCCGAGCGCATCCTGAAACACCTCCTCCATCAGCGGGTAATGGGTGCAGCCCAGCACCGCCGCCTGCGGATCGGGCATCTTGCGCTTGAGCGCGTCCACATGGCTGCGCACCAGCGCCTCGGCGAGGATCATGTCCCCCTCCTCGATGGCATCGACCACCCCGCCGCAGGCCTGCGCTTCCACGTCCACGCCGATGGCGCGAAAGGCCAGCTCGCGCTGGAAGGCCCGGCTGGCCACCGTGGCCGGCGTGGCAAACAGCGCCACGTGCCTGATCGCCACCTCGCGCGGCGGAGAGTTGTCACCCCACTGGCGCTCGGTCAGCGCCTCGATCAGCGGCACGAACACCCCCAGAACGCGCTTCTCGGCCGGCACCCAGGATTCCTGCATCCGCCTGAGCGCCGCCGCCGAAGCCGTGTTGCAGGCCAGGATCACCAGGTCGCAGCCCGCCTTCCACAGCCTCTCCACCCCGCGGGTGGTCAATTCGTAGACATCCTCCGCATCGCGCACCCCATAGGGGGCATGCGCGTTATCCCCATAATAAACGAAGGGAATTTCCGGCAGCCGGCGGCTGACGGCATCCAGAACGGTCAGCCCGCCCAGACCCGAATCGAATATGCCAACTGCCATCGGACAGCCCTCGCGGATAACTCCCCCGACATATCCGGCTTTGCCCCGCCGATTGCAAGCCCGTCTTCCCCGCACCCGGATATGGATTCCGGTTGAATTTCCCTTCCCGAACAGCCAGATCACCGTCCATGGATTTCTACCACCTCTCCGAGACCCTGATCCGCCTGCGGATGGCCCTGCATTTCCGCCTCTCGAAGAAATCCCCCCGCGAAGCCCCCAAGATCTTCGTGGTCGGCCACCCGCGCACCGGCACCACCAGCCTGCACAGGCTGTTTCTTGCCGCCGGCAAGACAAGCATCCACCGCGCCGCCGACTGGCCGACATCGCAGGCGGAGTGCTTTTCCGACTACGGCCACTGCCGCCCCATCAGGCAGCTGGCGGACTACTACGCCAGGGCACGATTCGTGCTGAACTGCCGGCCCGTACGCAACCATCTCCTCAGCCTCGGCGCCTATTACGACCGCTCCTTCAGCGCCAGAACCTACCGCTACGAACTGCGCCGCAGGCTGCGCCATTTCGACAACGTGCTCGACGTGCTCGGGCAGGGCGACCGGCTGATCGTCGTCAATATC
>JALSGY010000134.1 GCA_026982515.1 Paracoccaceae bacterium | reverse complement strand
GGCTTTCTGCCTGTCGCTGCTGTGCTTGTCGGTCATCTCGAGAATACTTGCCGTGGCCATTGTTCGCTTCCTTATTTCACACCCGGCGAGGGGCGGCAATCCCGCTTCATGTTCGCCTCTTGTTCCTGTTGCTTATGGGGGCAAAAAGGGAACATTTCAAGCAAATTGTTCGTGTCCAGATTTCACGGCGGGGATTAAGAAAAGGTTACCGGCACAGCTTCGCAAACCGTGGAGGGCAGCCCGCACGGGATGTTTTCCATTTGGCAAAGGGGTTTGGGCAGGGCCGGAAGCCGCGCGCCGGGCCTCGGCACGAGGGGGCGGAAGGGGCCCCGTGACGGGGCTTGGGCGCAGGGTGCCGCAGGCAAGCCCCGGTCCTCAGTGAACCGCCTGCTGAACCGTGGCCGCCAGTTCATTGAGGGAAAAGGGCTTTGGCAGGAAGACGGAGTTGGGGATCCGCGCCTGCTGGTCGGGGAAGCTGTCCTCGGCGTAGCCGGAGACGAAGATCACCCGCACCCCGGGGCGTTTTTCCAGCGCCCGCGAAACCCAGCTCGGCCCGTCCATGCCCGGCATCACCACATCGGTGACGAACACGTCCACCGAAAGATCTTCATCGTCGAGAATCGCCAGTGCCTCTTCGGCGCTTTCTGCCTCCAGCACCTTGTAGCCTTTCATCTTCAGCGCCCGCGCGGCGAAGGCGCGCACCGGGGCTTCGTCCTCGACCAGAAGAACCACCTCGCCCCCGGGAGCATGGGTTGCCCGCCCCTCTTCGGCCGGCCTTGCATCGGGCAGCGCGGCCGGCTTGTCATGTGCCGGGAAGTAGAGGGTGAACTCGGTGCCGCTGCCGGGCGCGCTGTCGACGAAGATGAACCCTCCGGTCTGTTTCACGATCCCGTAGGCCATGGACAGGCCGAGTCCGGTACCCTCGCCGGTGCGCTTGGTGGTATAGAAGGGCTCGAACACCTTCTGCAGCCGGTCCGGCGCGATCCCGACCCCTTCGTCCCTTACCTTGACCACCACATACTCTCCCGGTGGAATGGTGGCGCGGTCACGCTCCAGCGGTGCAGAAAGCCGTTCCATCCGGGTGGAGATCCGCACTTCTCCGCCCTCTGGCATGGCGTCGCGGGCGTTGACGACAAGGTTCATGATCACCTGTTCGAGCTGCCGCTTGTCAGCCCTGATCGGTTTCAGATCAGGGTCGTGCTGCAGCGAAAGAGAAATCTTCTCGCCCACCAGCCGGTTGAGCAGATGGGCCAGATCGTCCAGCGTTTCCCTGAATTCGATCGCCTCGGGCTTGAGCGTCTGCTTGCGGGAGAAGGCCAGCAGCTGGCCCACGAGGCTGGCCGCCCGGTTGGCGTTCTGGTGGATCTGGACGAGATCGCCGTAATCGGGATCGCCCTCGTCATGGCGCAAGAGCAGCAGGTCGCAATGGCCGCTGATCGCCGTCAGCAGGTTGTTGAAATCATGGGCCACGCCGCCGGCCAGCTGGCCGATGGCCTGCATCTTCTGGCTTTGCACGAATTGCGCCTCCAGCGTCTTGAGCTTGGTGGCGTCGCTGAGCGCGGCCAGCAGCAGCGTCTCGCCCCCTTCGAAGATCCGCTCGAGCGAGATCTGCAGGTAGACGTCGCGCGGCTGATGCGTGGCGCGGACGAACTCGGGCTTGGGCGGCAGTGCGGTTCCGGCGGCCTCGGCCAGCCAGTCGGCCACCGGGCGGCCCAGGCCCTCCACCATCTCTCCCATGTGCAGGCCCTCGGCATCCGGCCGGGCGAGCAATTCACGTGCAAGACGGTTGCATTTGCGGATCTCCCCGCCCGGTTCCACCTTCATCAGCGGCACCGGGATGCGGTCGAACAGATCAGCATCGTCGGCCGCCTGCGCCGGGCCCTGCCCCAGCGGCACGAGGTAGATTTCCCGCCGCCCGGCCGATCCGATCTCGCAGACCTGGGCCCTGATCGGGCCTTCGGCACCGGCCACCTCATGCACATGGCCCGGGCGCAGGGGTAGCTGGTTGAAGATGCGGTCCAGATGACCCCGGCGGCCGCCCAGCAACCGGCGCGCGGCCTCGTTCATGAACAGGATCGTCCCCCTGCGCGAAGCGGTCATCATCGGCAGGCCGATCCCCTCGGCCCCGCGTATGGCCGGGGACCGTTCGGCGAATTCCTCGAGCCGCCACAGAAAGCTGTCTTCCCCCAGCCGATGGGCCGAGAGCCGGGCATGGCCCTGGCGGGTGACGATATCCTCGCGGGCGAAACCCTGCACCTCGGCCCGGGCCTGCAGCCGGCGCAGGGTCGCCACCGGCGAGGCGAACAGATCGTCGAGAGCCGCGACCAGGGTTTCGGGGCCGGGCGCATTGCCGAAGCGGGCCCGGGCGGCGCGGTTTAGCCGCAGCACCCTGCCCTCGCCATCGGTGATGAAGGCTGGGCACATGTCATGGTGAACGAGAGAGGCGGCATCGCGCAGGCGCCTCTTGTGCCGGCGTCTTGCCAGCAGGGCGTGCAGGGAGGCGAGGACGGCAAGCGCCAGCACCCCCCCGCCGGCGGCCGGCAGGTAGGGCGCGAATGGCAACCCGGGGCGAAAGAACCCCAGGGCCAGCAGCCCCAGGCCAAACGCGGCGATCAGCGCGCCGCGTGTCGCCAGCCGGGACATCACCCGGCCCGGTGAACTGCGGTTGAGCGCCAGTTGCAACACCATGGGCCCCCATCGAGAATCGGACATGCCGTATTTCGCGCCCCATGGGTTAATCGGCGATTAACCAGCGCAAAACAACAACCCATGGTTGATTACGATTTCACCGTGGCGCGAGTCAACACGGCGAGGAAAAATCCGTCCGCGCCGCCATCAAGGGGGGTGAAGCGGCGCTGCATCTTGACCCGCCAGCCGGGAGTGTTCTGGATGAAATGCGAAACGACCTGCCCGTTTTCCTCATCCAGAAGCGAACAGGTGATGTAGGCAATCCTGCCTTTTTCATCAACATGTTCCGACGCATTCCTGAGAATGGACTTCTGGATTTCGTTCAGCTCTTGCAGCCGCTTCGGGCTCAGCCGCCACTTGGCCTCGGGGCTGCGCCGCCAGGCCCCGCTGCCCGAACAGGGCACGTCGCAGACCACCAGATCGAAGCGGCGCCCGGCAAGTTGCGCCTGGGTTGCAATGGCCACCTCCGCCCCGGCGCGGGCGGCGCGCGCGGGCAGATCGCGCATGCGGCCGGGGTTGGCATCGTGGGCGGTGAGTGCAAGCCGCGCCCGCGCCGCCATGGCAAGGGCCTTCCCCCCGCCGCCGGCGCAGTAATCCAGTACCCGCATCCCGTCACGCAGCGGCAGCGCCCCGACAACCGCCTGCGAGGCGGCGTCCTGGATCTCCACCAGCCCCCGGCGCCAGGCGGACGAGCCCCGCACCCTTCGGGGGTTGCGCAGCACCTCAAGCGCGGTTTCGGCGAGCGGATGGGGGCGGGCCTCTATCCCGTCGCGGGCCAGGGCCCGGATGGCCTCGTCCATCTGCGCCCTGAGCCGGTTGACCCGCAGGAACAGCGGCGCGCGCTGGCGCAGGGCCTGCAGGACGGGGGTGCAATCGGCCCCCAGGGCGCGCTCCAGATGCGCAAGCAGCCAGTCGGGGACATCGAGCCGCACCGCGCGGGGCGCGTCTCGCAGCTCGCGGCGGGCACGTTCCTCGGAAGTCAAGGGCGCAGGGGCGTATTTTTCCCCAGAAAACAATGACTCCGGGTCCGTATTTGAAGCATGCAACGCGCCGATCATCAGCGCCCGGCCATCCGCTCCGCCCCCCAGCCAGCCGTAGGAGCGGCGGCAGCGCAGGGCCTCGAAGACGTGGTCGCGCACGGCCGCGCGATCCCCCGAGCCGGCGAAGCGGCTGGCCCGGGCCCAGTTGGTGAGCGCCTTTTCCGCAGGCTCGCCTGCGAGAATGCTGTCGAGGATATCGATCGCGGCAGAGATGCGCGCGGCGGGGGTCATGGCGCGCGCAGCTTGTTCATCGCTTCAATATCGTCTCGCAACTTGTTGTTCCCGCTACATGATCCGGTAGTTCGGGCTCTCGCGGGTGATCTGAACGTCATGGACATGGCTTTCCTTCAGCCCCGCCCCGGTGATGCGCACGAAACGGCAGTTCCTGCGCATCTCCTCGACGGTGGCATT
>JALSGY010000133.1 GCA_026982515.1 Paracoccaceae bacterium | reverse complement strand
GAAAGGGGCGAGGGCAAAACGCGGCTTGTGGGGGACGTGCATTTCGACAGCGCCGCGCAGGTGGCCGCGGCCATCACCCCGGTGCCGGGAGGCGTGGGGCCGATGACCATCGCCTGCCTGCTGGCCAACACGCTCACCGCCTGCTGCCGCGCCAATGGCCTGCCCGAGCCGGAGGGGCTGACCGCCTGACGCGGCGCCTTGGAGGTTATCGCCGGATGGTTTCGTCCCGGACGAAGAGATTGGCCCAGGCACGGTCCAGCAATTGCGGTGTCATCTGGCAGGGGATGCCCTCGAACTCGCAGATCGAGATCATCTGGTCGATCAGGAAAACCGGCTGATAATTGGCATAGACATTCCCGATGGTGGGGTATTTTTCCTTCATCAGGTAGAGCATCGTGGGCTCGTCCAGGCGCATCTTCTTCTTGCGGGCGACCAGGGCGAAGATCTTGAGGAAATCTTCCTGGTTCGGCCCGTCGATCTTGATCTTGAAGAAGATCCGCCGCAGCGCGGCCTGATCGAATATCTCGTTGGGGTGGAAATTGGTCGAGAAGATCACCAGCGTGTCGAAGGGCACCTCGAACTTTTCGCCTGATTGCAGGGCGAGGATGTCCTTGCCCTCTTCCAGCGGCACGATCCAGCGGTTGATCAGCGCCTGCGGCGGCTCTGCCTGGCGACCGAGGTCGTCGACGATGAATACGCCGCCGGTGGATTTCAGTTGCAGCGGCGCCTGATAGGTGCGCGAGGTGGGATTGTAGACCAGATCGAGCATGTCGAGCGACAGCTCGCCTCCGGTGATGACCGATGGGCGCCTGCACAGCACGTAGCGCCGGTCGTAGCGGTTGGAGGTGCGGCGCAGCGAGTTGGGATCGTCCTCCAGCTCTTCGGTTGCCGTGTGGACCACCGGATCGAAGACGGTGATCACCTGACCGGAATATTCGATCGCGCGGGGGACAAAGATGTTGTCGCCCAGGGCATTGCGGATGCCATTGGAAATCGATGATTTGCCGTTTCCGGGGGGGCCGTACATCAGGATCGAGCGCCCCGCCGAGACCGCCGGGCCGAGGTGATCGAGCAACTCGTCGGGCAGGATCAGGCCGTCCATGGCCTCGGTCAGCTGATCGCGGGTGATCCGGATGTTGCGGATCGACTGGCGCTTCACCTGCTTGCCGTATTCGTCCATCGGCACCGGCATGGCACCGTAGTATTCCGACTGCGACAGCGCATCCAGCGCCCGCGCCTTGCCCGCGTCCGACAGCTGATAGCCCATCTCGCCACCGGCATTGGCGTGCAGCGTGCCGGTGGCCTCCAGCAGTCTCTGGCCGCGGGCCAGATCGACAAGCTCCTGGGTGACGTTCACCGGAAGGCAGAGGGCGCGGGCCAGAGAACTGACCTGAGAGAGATTCTGCCTGAACATCGTCTTGAGCAGTATGTCGCGCATGAGCACCGTGGAAAGGCCGGTTTCCTCCAGGCTGCGGGGAGTCGGAGGAGCCATCACCGGCGAGACCTGCATGTTCATCCAGTTACCTCTGTCTGTTTCGTGCTGCGGCGCCCCTGCGTTGCGCAACCGCGGGGCCCGAAAGGATTTTGCATCGCGCACACCCTCCCTGTATCCTTCCGCAAAGAATAACGGGGGACAGGTATGAGCAGACCGAATCCAGCAATTTTGTTTGGCTTTTTTGTGGCAGTAATCGTTGCAATGTGTGGTGCGGCGCTGCTGAAGGGCGGCTTTTATGTCGGCAAGCACGAGGGCGATACGCTGCACATGCTGGATATCGTCATGCGCATGGCCGAAGGCCAGTGGCCGCACCTCGATTTCATGACCCCGGTCGGGGCGCTTGCCTTCGCCCCGATCGCGCTGTTCGTGAAGCTGGGCTTTCCCGTGGGCAAGTCGATATTTCTGGCCCAGGGCCTTGTCGCGCTTGTCTTTCTTCCCGCTGTCTGGTGGGTGTCCTTCAGCCGGTTGCGCGGTTTCTCGGCCTATCTGTTCGGGTTGTTCGTGCTGGTTCTGATCACCGCGCTGGTTCCTGGCGAGGCGCAGCGCAGCGTCTCCATTTCCATGAGTTATAACCGCTGGTCCTGGGCTGCGGCCTTCGTGGCCATCACCCTGGCCGTGGTGCCGGCGCGCGGCAGGGCGCGCCCGCTTGCCGACGGGGTGATCATAGGGCTGGCAATGGCGGCGCTGGCGCTCACGAAGATGACATATTTCGCCTCCTTCCTGGTGCCGGTCGTGGTTGCCATGGCGCTGCGCGGCTCCTTCAGGGCGATGTTCTGGGCGCTGGTGGCCGGGTTTTCGGTGGCCGCCGTCATCACCCTTTCGGCGGGCTTCGAATTCTGGCTCTCCTATCTGAAGGATCTTCTGGCGGTGGCCGCTTCGGACATCCGCCCCAACCCCGGAGAGCCCTTCGGCGCGGTGCTCGGCGCCCCGGCCTATCTGGGGGCCAGCCTGGTGCTGATCGCCGGCGTCATCATGCTGCGTCAGGCGGGCGAGGCGGTGGGCGGGCTTGTCCTGCTGTTGCTGACGCCGGGGTTCTTCTATGTCACCTACCAGAACTACGGCAACGATCCGCAGTGGCTGATGCTGCTGGGGGTGTTGCTGATGGCCTTTCTGCCGCGGCTGGAAATCCGCAACGGGCTGGGCTGGAACATGCGCACCGCGCTGAAGGTGAACGCGGCCATCGCTCTGGCCTTTGCCGCGCCCTCCTTCTTCAACCTCGCCTACAGCCCGTTTCGGCACCTCAATACCGATACTGCCGACTATACGCTGCTCGTTCCCGGCAACCCGCGTACGGCGGATCTGTTCGCCGCGAACACGCGGGTTGCGCGGCTGGATGCGAAGATTCCCCTGCCCGGCGACATGCCGGGGCGCGCGGCCTATGACGAGTTGGCCGAGCGTGAGCCGCCCACCGTCTTCAATGGCGAAACGCTGCCCGACTGCACGCTGGACAAGGGGATGGCGGCATGGTTCGCCCTGACGGTGAAGGATCTGGAGCGCGCCGGCCTGGCGCAGGGCAGGCGGGTGTTCGCCGCGGACCTGCTGTCGAGCGAGTGGCTGTTCGGCTCCTTCGAGCCGCTGGTGGGCGGGGCGCCGTGGTATTATGGCGGGCTGCCCGGCATCGAAAGCGCCGATTACCTGCTGGTTCCCCTGTGCCCGATCATTCCCAAGAGCCGGGACATCGTGTTGAAGAACATCCAGGAGGCGGGCCTTGCGTTCACCGAGATCCGGCGCACGCCGTTCTACATCCTTTACGAGCCCGCCGCCCCGTCAGGTGCCGAAGAGAGCGCCGGCGATCAGGTAGAAGGCCAGTGAGGCGCCCAGGGCCAGCCCCATGGGAAACTTCCTGTGCGTCCAGGAGGCCCAATCGGGGGTGGCGGCGCGCACCGCGGGGATGCGCCTGAAGATCCGGTGCGTGGCGACCGCTGCCAGCAGGACGGCGGCAAAGAGGTAAAGTATCAGCTGCAGGTCGCCCAGAGCCACGAAGGGGGCGGCGGCGGCGGCGAACTTGGCATCGCCAGCCCCCAGCGCCCCGGCCATGTTCATCGCAAAGCCGATGGCCAGAACCACCGCGAAATGCAGCACCCGCCACGGGTATTCGGCCAGCGGCAGGGCCACCAGGCCCACGACTGCGAACACCACCATCAAGGTGGCCACTGCCTTGTTCGGGATCTTCATGAATTTCATGTCGCTCCAGGCCACCCAGATGCACACGGGCAGCACGAAAGGCAGGAACCACCATGCAGACCAGGCAGTGATGGCCATGGTCAGTTGATCACGTCGTTTTCAAGGGCGCGCAGCGCACGCACGGCGGCCTCGAAATACTGTGGATGCGTGTCGATCGCTTCCTGCAGCAGGCCGCGGCCGATGACCACGTCGCCCTGCTTGATGGCGGCCAGCGCCAGGGTATGCAGAAGCTGCGCCCGTTCGATCTGGCTCATGGGGACCAGCGGCAGGGTGTAGTTGCGCTGGGCGGCACGGGCCAGGACCATGTTGTTCTTGGCGGTGAACAGGTCGCTGTCATATCTGAGCGCCTCGGCGAACAGCTTTTCGGCCTCGGCATATTCCCCGCGTGTCAGCTTGGAGTAGCCCCAGTTGTTGAGCACTCCGGAGGGTGTGGTGGTCAGCCCCACGGCGATCTCGTAGAAACTGTCG
>JALSGY010000132.1 GCA_026982515.1 Paracoccaceae bacterium | reverse complement strand
TGAAGCGCGCTGATCGGAAAGAGGTGGAGGCGCTTCTGGCCGGGGCGTGATCAGGTGGCCACGGGACAGGGCCGACGACTACAGGGATGTAGGAGGTAGAGCGAAGCAGGATGCCAGAGCCGAGGGCCGAGGAAAGAGCTGTCCCGATATTTCCCGCAATAATGATTCCGAATTCTATCGAAGTCGTGTAACGGCGCTTTCTGAACGCGTCTAGTCGTTCCCGCCCTCGCCCCTGACACGGGCGACGCCCGTGTCAATGGCGGCCTCGGCCACGGCGTCGGCCACCCGTTCTTTCAGGCGTGGGTCGAAGGGCTTGGGAATCAAGTAGTCGGGGCCGAATTCCAGGTGGGCGAGGCCATAGGCGTCCAGCACATCGGGGGGAACCGGCTCGTGCGCCAGTTCGGCCAGGGCGTGCACCGCCGCCACCTTCATGGCCATGTTCATGCAGGTGGCCTGCACGTCCAGCGCACCGCGGAAGATGTAGGGGAAGCCCAGGACGTTGTTCACCTGGTTGGGGTAGTCCGAGCGCCCGGTGGCGAGAATCAGGTCGTCGCGAGTGGCTTCGGCCAGATCCGGATCGATTTCCGGATCGGGGTTGGAGAGGGCGAAGACGATGGGCCGCTCGGCCATGGTCCGCAGCATGCCGGGGGTGAGCAGGTCGGGGCCGGAGACGCCGATGAAGACGTCGGCGCCGCGCACCGCGTCGGCCAGGGTGCGGCGCGTGGTTTCGCGGGCGAATTCGTGTTTCCAGGGATTGACGTTGTCCCGTCCGTGATGGACGACCCCCTGGCGGTCCACCAGGTAGATGCGCCGGGCGCCCAGATGGCGGAGCATGCGCATGGAGGCGATGCCGGCGGCCCCGGCCCCCACGCAGGCGATGTGAACCGAGGCCAGTTCCTTGCCGGCGATCTCCAGGGCGTTGAGCAGGCCAGCGGCAATGATGATGGCGGTGCCGTGCTGATCGTCGTGGAATACCGGAATGTCGACCTGCCGGCTGAGGGCCTGCTCGATCTCGAAACAGGCGGGGGCGGCGATGTCTTCCAGGTTGATGCCGCCGAAGCCGGGGGCGATGCGCCGCACCGTATCGACGAAGGCCTCGCTGTCCTCGGCATCCACCTCGATGTCCACCGCGTCCACGTCGGCGAAGCGCTTGAACAGCACGGCCTTGCCTTCCATCACCGGCTTGGCGGCCAGGGGGCCGGTATTGCCGAGGCCGAGCACGGCGGTGCCGTCGGTGACCACCATCACCAGATTGGACTTGTTGGTATAGCGCGCCGCGCTGGCGGGATCCGCGGCGATGGCCCGCACCGGCGCCGCCACGCCGGGGGTGTAGGCCAGGCTGAGATCGTCCTGGGTCTGGCAGGGCTTGGTCAGCAGGGTGCCGATCTTGCCCGGGACGGGTTCGGCGTGATAGCGCAGGGCGGTGTCTTCAAGGGTGGGTGGCTGGTCTTTGCTCATGGCAGGGTCCGTTTCGGGGCAGGCGGCGATTGTACCCGCTGCCAAGGTGTTGCACGAGGGGCGGATCAGTCGACGGCTTCGATCATGCGGGGGTGGTTGAGGTTCATGCGCAGTTCGCGGCGGTTTTTCACGTAATAGACCCAGCCGCGCACGGTGAGACGGCGCCCGGCGAAGTCGCGGGGATGGCGGGCAAAATGATGCCGGTGTTTCTTCGGCAGGCGCAGGGCGAAGCCCGGTCCGAGGTTCAGCCAGAAGGCGGTGCGGCTCTCGCCCACCCGGGACACGGTGCCGGTGATGCGGCGGAAACCGGTGTCGGCGGGCCCGAGGCGGTCCGCCGGCACGGGGCGGAAGGCGGCATCGCGCCAGACGCCGCGGCGGGCCTGCCGGGCCCGGGCCTCGGCCTCGGCATAGCAGTCGGCATGACGCAGATTGGGTGGCACCACCACCTGGAAGCCCAGGCCGGCTTCGAGCAGGCGGGCGGTGACGTTGGTGCCGTCGGGCAGGAAGGGATGGGCCAGCAGACGGCCGTAGTGATCGGTCGGATCCCGGCCGATCTCCAGTTGCAGCCGCCCGGCCGCGAGCAGGCTGCGCAGGCGGGCGGTGGCGGCCTCGGCGAGCGGCTGGGCGGGGCGGCCGTCGCGAGCCCGTTCGGGGGTGTTGAGGCCGATGAAGCGCACGTGCCGCCCGTCGGCCAGGCGGATGGTGTCGCCGTCGATGATCTCGGCCAGTTCGACCGGCCGGGCGTCGGCGGGCGCCGGGCAGTGGCCGCGGCCCGTGCAGGCCGTGGCGGCCAGCAGCAGGCAAACGAAAAGGGGCGCCCGCAGCGCCCCTTTTCCGTCGATGCGCCAGGGCATCGCCTTATTTCTTCATGCCGTACTTCTGGCGGAACTTGTCCACGCGGCCGGCGGTGTCCACCAGCTTCTGCTTGCCGGTATAGAACGGATGGCACTGGGAGCAGACCTCGATGCTGAGATCGCGTCCGGCGGTGGATCGGGTCTGGAAGGTGTTACCGCAACTGCAGGTAACGGTGATCTCGCGGTACTCGGGATGGATATCGGCTTTCATGATCGCTCAGGTCTCCAAGGGGCGTGTCGCTCTCCCGGCCTATCCGGGCACCACACGCTTGCAACAGGGCCGGCGATCATACGGAAATCGCCCGTGGGCGGCAAGCCTTGCGACAGGCGTGGTCAGCGCGGGCGGAAGGGCAGGATGCGGGCGCTGCGGCGGGGGAGACGCGCCTCGGCCAGTTGCTGGTAGACCTCGCCGAGCTGGTGGAAGGTGGTCCACATCATGTCGGAGATGGCCACGCAGGCGGCCATGGGGTTGCTGGCGGTGTCCCGCACCCGGTCGATGCGCCACTGCAGGCGGCGCAGGCGATCCTGGTGGCTGCGGGAGGCGCGGGCGATGCAGGCGTCCAGCAGGGCGCTGCGCTGGCGCTCGAAGGATTCGGGATCGCGCTTCGCCAGTTGCGACCACTGGTCGAAGTCGATGCGGCTGGCGGGCTTGGCCTGACTCATGGCGGATACCTCGTCAACGGGATATGGCGTGCAAAACGCCACAGTTCAATGATCCGCCGATCCGGCCGGAAAGTCAAAATCCGGGAGATTTGTGTAAGATTTTGATAAAGAAAGAAAATCTGACGCAAAGGCGCGAAGACGCAAAGAACGCGAAGGCTGCTTGTGATTCTTGTCGGGGCGTCCTTTGCGCCTTTGCGTTGAATGCGCGCGGGTTACCGCTTCATGGAGTCAAAGAAGTCGGCGTTGGTCTTGGTGGCCTTGAGCTTGTCGAGCATGAATTCCATGGCGGCGACCTCGTCCATGTCGTGGACCACCTTGCGCAGGATCCACATCATCTGCAGCTCGTCGGGCTTGGTGAGCAGCTCCTCGCGGCGGGTGCCGGAGCGGTTGATGTTGATGGCCGGGTAGATCCGCTTCTCGGCGATGCGCCGGTCGAGGTGGATTTCCATGTTGCCGGTGCCCTTGAATTCCTCGTAGATCACGTCGTCCATGCGCGAGCCGGTTTCCACCAGGGCGGTGGCGAGGATGGTCAGGGAGCCCCCCTCCTCGATGTTGCGCGCCGCGCCGAAGAAGCGCTTGGGCCGGTGCAGGGCGTTGGCGTCCACGCCGCCGGTGAGCACCTTGCCGGAGGAGGGGATCACGGTGTTGTAGGCGCGTGCCAGGCGGGTGATGGAGTCGAGCAGGATCACCACGTCCTTCTTGTGCTCCACCAGGCGCTTGGCCTTCTCGATCACCATCTCGGCCACCTGCACGTGGCGCGAGGCGGGTTCGTCGAAGGTGGAGGCCACCACCTCGCCGCGCACCGAGCGTGCCATCTCGGTCACTTCCTCGGGCCGCTCGTCAATGAGCAGCACGATCAGGTGCACTTCCGGGTAGTTGTGGGTGATGGAATGGGCGATGTCGTGCAGCATCATGGTCTTGCCGGCCTTGGGCGGCGAGACGATGAGGCCGCGCTGGCCCTTGCCGATGGGGGCCACCAGATCGATGAGCCGGGTGGTGATGTCCTCGGTGGAGCCGTTGCCGATCTCCAGCTTGAGGCGCTCGGTGGGGTGCAGCGGGGTGAGATTCTCGAACAGGACCTTGTTCTTGGCGTTCTCCGGCGGCTCGAAGTTGATGTCGGAGACCTTGAGCAGGGCGAAGTAGCGTTCCGAATCCTTGGGTGGGCGGATTTTGCCCGATACGGTATCTC
>JALSGY010000131.1 GCA_026982515.1 Paracoccaceae bacterium | reverse complement strand
TTGCTGGCCGGCTTCCTCGCCGCCGTGGTTTTGCTCGACATGCGGATACTCGCCTGCGATCTGTTTCCAATGATGAAAAGATTAGCCGGAATCTCCTTCATTTTCCACAAATGAAAACGGCGCGCCCGAAGGCGCGCCGCAAGTGCTTCTCTGCCGGATGGCTCAGTGAGCCCTGGCGCCGGGGTTGTCCTGCTCGGCCAGGGCGGCCGCCTTGGCACGGGCCGCTTCCTCGGCCTCCTCGTCCCATTCGATCGGCTCGGGCTCGCGCACCAGCGCGATCCTGAGCACCTCGCGGACGTTCTCGACGGGAATGATTTCCAGCCCTTCCTTCACGTTGTCGGGAATTTCGGCCAGATCCTTCTCGTTCTCCTTCGGGATGATCACCGTCTTGATCCCGCCGCGCAGGGCTGCAAGCAGCTTCTCCTTCAGCCCGCCGATCGCCAGCACGTGGCCGCGCAGGGTAACCTCGCCGGTCATGGCGATGTCCTTGCGCACCGGAATGCCCGTCAGCACCGAGACGATCGAGGTGACCATCGCCACCCCGGCGCTGGGGCCGTCCTTGGGCGTGGCGCCCTCGGGGACGTGGACGTGGATGTCGATCTTCTCGAACTGGGGCGGCTTGATGCCGATCTCGGGCGCGATCGAGCGCACGAAGCTCGACGCCGCGTCGATGCTCTCCTTCATCACGTCGCCCAGCTTGCCGGTGGTCTTCATCCGGCCCTTGCCGGGCAGGCGCAGCGCCTCGATCGACAGCAGGTCCCCGCCGACGGAAGTCCAGGCCAGCCCGGTCACGACACCGATCTGGTCCTCCTTCTCGGCGAGCCCGTAGCGGAACTTGCGCACTCCGAGGAATTCCTCGATGTTGTCGGAGGTTACAACGACTTTCTCAACCTCCTTGCGCACCAGCATGGTGACCGCCTTGCGGGCCAGCTTGGCGATCTCGCGCTCCAGGTTCCGCACCCCCGCCTCGCGGGTGTAGTAGCGGATGATGTCGGTCAGCGCCTCGTCGGTGATCTCGAACTCGCCCGCCCTGAGACCGTGGTTCTTCACCTGCTTGGGGATCAGGTGCCGCCTGGCGATCTCGCGTTTTTCATCCTCGGTGTAGCCGGCCAGCGGGATGATCTCCATCCGGTCCAGCAGCGGCCCCGGCATGTTGTAGGTGTTGGCCGTGGTCAGGAACATCACGTTGGACAGATCATACTCCACCTCCAGATAATGGTCGGTGAAGGTCGCGTTCTGCTCGGGGTCGAGCACCTCCAGCATGGCCGAGGCCGGATCGCCGCGGAAATCCTGGCCCATCTTGTCGATCTCGTCGAGCAGGATCAGCGGGTTGGTGGTCTTCGCCTTCTTCAGCGCCTGGATGATCTTGCCGGGCATCGAGCCGATATAGGTGCGCCGGTGGCCGCGGATCTCGCTCTCGTCGCGCACCCCGCCCAGGCTGATGCGGATGAACTCGCGCCCGGTGGCCCGCGCCACCGACTTGCCCAGAGAGGTCTTGCCCACGCCCGGCGGGCCGACGAGGCACATGATCGGCCCCTTCAGCTTCTTCGAGCGCTGCTGCACCGCGAGATACTCGATGATCCGCTCCTTGACCTTCTCCAGCCCGTAATGATCCTCGTCGAGAATCTTCTGGGCGCGGTCGAGGTCCTTCTTGACGCGCGATTTCACGCCCCACGGAATGGCCAGCAGCCAGTCGAGGTAGTTGCGCACCACCGTGGCCTCGGCACTCATCGGCGACATCGACTTGAGCTTCTTCAGCTCGGCCTCGGCCTTTTCGCGGGCCTCCTTGCTCAGCTTGACGGTCTTGATCTTCTCTTCAAGCTCGGCAATCTCGTTGGCGCCTTCCTCGCCGTCACCCAGCTCCTTCTGAATGGCCTTCATCTGCTCATTCAGGTAGTACTCGCGCTGGGTGCGCTCCATCTGGCTTTTCACGCGGGTCTTGATCTTCTTCTCGACCTGCAGCACCGACATCTCGCCCTGCATCAGGCCGTAGACCTTCTCCAGCCGCTCGGCGATCTGGAGGGTTTCCAGAAGCTCCTGCTTCTGGCTCACCTCGACTCCCAGATGGCCGGCCACCAGATCGGCCAGCTTGTCGGGCTGGCGCGTCTCGGAGACGGCGGCCAGGGCCTCTTCGGGGATGTTCTTCTTGATCTTGGCGTAGCGCTCGAATTCCTCGCTCACCGAGCGCACCAGCGCCTCTACGGTGGCCTTGTCACCCAGCTCCTCGGCCAGCACCTCGACGCGGGCCTCGAAGAATTCCTCGTTGGGCAGGAACTCGGTGATGCGCACCCGCGAGCGCCCCTCGACCAGCACCTTGACGGTGCCGTCGGGCAGCTTCAGCAGCTGCAGCACGTTGGCCAGCACGCCGACCTTGTAGATGCCGTCCACCTCGGGTTCGTCGGCGCTGGGATCGATCTGGCTGGACAGCAGGATCTGCTTGTCGTCCTGCATCACCTCTTCCAGCGCCTTCACCGATTTCTCACGCCCCACGAAAAGCGGCACGATCATGTGCGGAAACACCACGATATCTCGCAGCGGCAGCACCGGATAGGATTGTTGTTGCTCGTTCATGTCTGTCCTCACTTGGCGGGAAGGCACCGGCCCCGGACATCGGCAGCCCCACGGCCTTCCCCGGTCATGGCCTCCATATCTGGGGGTGCGGCCCCCTGCATTCAACCATGTCCTGTTGCAGGTCCGGTTACAGTCTGCCCTCTGATTCGGGCCTCGGCAAGGCGAACATGCGCCGGGATTTCAGAAAATCCGTCACCTGCTCCCCGTTGCGGACCGCAACGCCCCTTACAGCGGCTCGATATCCCCTTCCGCGCGCGCAGCGTGAAAGGCGGCCTCGAATTCCGCCAACCTCCCCCTGGATATGGCCTCGCGCAGGCCCGCCATCAAGTCCTGATAATATTGCAGGTTGTGCCAGCTGAGCAGCATCCCCGAGATCATCTCGCCGGCCCGGAACACATGGTGGAGATAGGCGCGCGAGTAGCCGCGGCAGGCGGGGCAGGCGCACTCTTCGTCCAGCGGGCGCGGATCGTCGCGGTGGCGGGCGTTCTTGAGGCTGACCACCCCGCGGCGGGTGAAGGCCTGGCCGGTGCGCCCCGAGCGGGTGGGCAGCACGCAGTCGAACATGTCCACGCCGCGCTTCACCGCGCCGACGATGTCATCGGGTTTGCCCACGCCCATCAGATAGCGCGGGCGCTCGGCAGGCAGCATGTCGGGGGCGAAATCGAGCGTGGCGAACATCGCTGCCTGCCCCTCGCCCACCGCCAGCCCGCCGATCGCATAGCCGTCAAAGCCGATTTCCCTCAGCTTCTCGGCACTCTCGGCCCGGAGATCATGCGAAAGCCCCCCCTGCTGGATGCCGAACAGCGCATGGCCCGGCCTCTCGCCAAAGGCCGCCTTCGAGCGCGCCGCCCAGCGCATGGACAGGCGCATGGCGCGGGCCACCTCGGCCTCTTCGGCCGGCAGGGCGGGACATTCGTCGAAACACATCACGATATCCGAACCCAGCAGCTGTTGGATTTCCATGCTGCGCTCGGGCGTCAGCATGTGGGTGGAGCCGTCGATATGCGAGCGAAATCGCACCCCCTCCTCGGTCAGCTTGCGCAGCTCGGCCAGGCTCATCACCTGAAAGCCGCCCGAATCCGTCAGGATCGGGCCGTCCCAGTTCATGAAGCGGTGCAGCCCGCCAAGGCGGGCGATACGCTCGGCCCCGGGGCGCAGCATCAGGTGATAGGTATTGCCCAGGATGATGTCGGCCCCGGTGGCGCGCACGTTTTCCGGCAGCATCGCCTTGACGGTGCCGGCGGTGCCCACCGGCATGAAGGCGGGCGTGCGGATCTCGCCGCGCACGGTGGCGATGACCCCGGTGCGGGCCTTGCCGTCGGTGGCATCGATGCGGAAGGAAAGGCTCTTGCTCATGACGCCCCGGATACGTCAGCACACGGTGAAAGCAAAGCCCCGCCCGGCACGAAAAGGGGGCCGCCCCGGCGGCGGCCCCCTCCCCCTGCCCCGGTGGCAGGATCATTCCTTCTCGAGTGCGTCGATCGCCTTTTCCAGCGTGTCCTTGTCCACTTCCTTTTCGACGACCTCGGCCTGCTCGAAGATGTAATCGACGACCTTGTCCTCGAACAGCGGCGCCTGGATCTGCTGACGCATCTGCGGGTTCTGCTGCACGAACTCGAAGAACTGACGCTCCTGGCCCGGATACTGGCGAGCCTGGTTCATCACCGCCTGGGTCATTTCGGCGTCGGAAACCTCGATCTCCTGCTTGCGGCCCAGCTCGGCCAGCAGCAGCCCCAGCTTCACCCGGCGCTCGGCCAGCTTGCGGTGCTCGTCGGTGGGCTCCACCGGGTCATGGTCATGGCCCTGCACGTCGGGGTTTTCGTCGTGCCACAGCTGGTGGGCGATCTGCGCGGCCTCGGCCTCGACCAGGCTGGGGGGCAGTTCGAACGTCACCGTCTCGTCCAGCGCATCCAGCAGGGCACGCTTCATCACCGCGCGCGCCGCGCCCTGGTATTCGGCCTCCAGCCGCTCGCGGATCTGGCCCTTGAGCGCCTCCAGATCCTCGGCGCCGTAGCGCTTGGCCAGCTCGTCGTCGATGGCCGCCGGCTTCGGCGCCTTCACGGCCTTCACGGTGCAGGTGAAAACGGCCTCCTTGCCGGCCAGGTTCTCGGCCCCGTATTCCTCGGGGAAGGTCACCTTGACCTCGATCTCCTCGCCCGCCTTGACGCCGATCAGCTGCTCCTCGAAACCGGGGATGAAGCTGCCCGAGCCCAGCACCAGCGGGTAATCCTCGGCCGAGCCGCCCTCGAAGGGCTCGCCATCGACGCGGCCGACGAAATCGATCACCACCTGATCGCCTTCCTTCGCCTTCGAGCCCTTGCGGCGGTCCTCGAAATTCTGGGCGTTCTCGGCCAGGCTCGCAAGCGCCTCCTCGACGGCGCTTTCCTCCGGCTTGACGACCAGACGCTCCAGCTTGATCGACTTGAGGTCGAACTCGGGGATCTCCGGCAGCGCCTCGTAGGTCATCGAGACCTCGATGTCGTCGCCTTCCTTCCAGTCCTCGTTGGTCATCTTGACCTCGGGCTGCAGCGCCGGGCGGTCGCCGGTTTCCTCGAAGTGGCGGGTCATCGCGCCGTCGATGGCCTCCTGCATGGCCTCGCCCAGCAGGCGCTGGCCGAACTGTTTCTTCAGCAGAGGCAGCGGCACCTTGCCCTTGCGAAAGCCCTTCATCTCGATCTCGGGCTGCGCCTCGGCCAGCTTCTGGTTGACCTTCTCGTCAAGCTCGGCCGCGGTGAGGGTGATCTGGTAGCCCCGCTTCAGGCCTTCGTTCAGGGTCTCTTTGACCTGCATGGTACGTCCTTTTTCCACGTCATCGCGGGCCGCCCTTGCGACCGCAACATCAATTCGTGGCTCTTCTATGGGCGAGGGGGGCAGGTTGCAAGGTCAAATGCCCCGTGGCCGCCCATGCGCCCGGCACCGCATGGAGAGGCTGGTGCGGGTGGAGGGACTTGAACCCCCACGCCTTGCGGCGCCAGAACCTAAATCTGGTGCGTCTGCCAATTCCGCCACACCCGCAGGGCCCGCGGCAGCGCCGGAGCCGGCGCACTTCTAGCAAGGCCCGCAGCCTTGCGCGAGGGAAAAATGGCCAGAAAATGCTGTCCCGAGGCGGCCGATTCCCCTATCATGGGACAAAAGAAAACGAAGGCAGGTCAAAGAGGCAGCCCATGTCCGAGCAGGCAAGAGGGCGCAACGCGGGGCACGGGCCCGGCGGGCGCCATCATATCAATGAACGAGATGCCGGGTTGTGCGAAGGCACCCATGTGATGACGCTGGAGGGCGACCTCCCCGTCGAATACCTCGCGCCCGGCGATCGCATCATCACCCGCCAGGGTGCGCGCATCCTGCGCCGCATCCAGGTGCAACCGCTGCAGGACGGCCCGGTCGTGGTGCGGCGCGGGGCGCTCGGCCCCGGGCTGCCGGCGGCCGATCTGCGGCTCGCCCCCACCCAGGCGGTGCATCTGCGCGGCTGGCGCGGGCGGCGGCTTTACGGTTCGGATCTGTCCTGCGTGCCGGTTGCGCGGCTGATCGACGGCGAAAGCATCTGCCAAAGCGAAGACCCGGAGCGGCTGAACGCCTACCGGCTGGAGCTTGACGAGCCCGCCGTCATCTATGCCGAGGGCGTCGAGGTGATGAGCGCCGCCCTGCCCGTGCGGGCCGTGCACATCGCCGCCGAATAAACGCCCCCCTTCTTCTGTCGGAAAATACTCCGGGGTGAATTGCCCCCGATCGTATCGGGGGCAAGAGGGGCGGCGCCCCTGGGGTCGGGATCCTAGGGCATGTCTCCCCGGATCGGATTCGGGATTCCCATGAGGTTCGTTTTGTGATTCCCTGCTATTGAAGCAGATATGGGGGTCAGAGATGGGAAAACCACATCCTGTTGAGCTACGGGAGCGCGCCGTTGCGCTTGTCGAGCAAGGGAACACGCACACCGAGGCAGCCCGGCGTCTGTGCGTTTCGATCAAGTTCGCGGGCGACATGGTGCGGCTCAAGCGCGAGACCGGATCGCTTGAGCCGAAACCGCAAGGCAATCCCGGGCGCGGCAAGCTGAGCGGCGTCAAGGAGTGGGTGCGGGCGCGGATTGCGGCCCGGCCCGATCTGACGATCGACGAACTGACGGCACAACTGCACGCGGACATGGGCTGAGGGTGCATCGCTCTTCGGTCGGGCGGTGGCTCGCATCGCCTTGGCCTCAGTCACAAAAAAGACCTGCAGGCCCTTGAGCAGAAGCGCCGGGATGTGGCCGCGCTGCGCCGCGCCTGGATTTCGAGGCGCCAGCCCTTCATGGCCAACCATCTGGAAAGGCTTGTCTTTATCGACGAAACCTCGATCAGGACCAACATGGTCAAGACCACAGGCTGGGCGCCGCGCGGGCAACGCCTGGTCGAACACGCGCCGTTCGGGCATTGGCGCACCCAGAGCTTCATCGCCGCCCTGCGCCATGACCGACTGGACGCCCCCTGGGTGATCGACGGCGCGATGAACGCCGAGACGTTCGACCGTTACATCACGACCCAACTGGTGCCGACCCTGAAGAAGGGCGATGTCGTCATTCTCGACAACCTGTCCAGCCACAAGAGCCCCGGCGCCGCCCGCGCCTTGCGGCAGGTCGGCGCCTGGTTCTTGTTCCTGCCCCCATACAGCCCCGATCTGAACCCCATCGAAATGGCGTTCTCAAAGCTCAAGGCGCTGCTCCGAAAGGCCACTGCGCGAACATACGATGACCTTTGGCAGGCGGCAGGCCACGTGTGCAACCTCTTCACCGAAGAGGAATGTGCCAATTTCTTCAACGCCGCAGGATACAGAACCGATTAAACGCGATGTGCTCTAGATCCCCATGTCCCGGAACACTGCCGGCAACTGCTCGGGCAGGTCCTCGGCGATCAGCCCGGGGCCGAATTTCCGCGCGCATTCCACGTGCAGCCAGGCGGCGGCCTCGGCGGCCTGCATGGGGGCGAAGCCGCGCGCAAGCAGCCCCGTCACGAAGCCCGCCAGCACATCGCCCGAACCCGCCGTGGCCAGCCACGGGGCGGCGCGCTCGCCAACCGCCGCATTCAGCGAACAGCGCCCGTCTGGGGCCGCGATTACCGTCCGGGCCCCCTTGAGCAGCACCACGCAGCCCGCCCGCGCCGCGGCCTTGCGGGTGGCCTCGGCCCGAAGGGAGAACCCATCCCCCTCGCCGGCCGGGGCATCCAGCCCCTGCGCAAGATCGGGAAAGAGGCGGGCGAATTCGCCGCTGTGGGGCGTAAGAATGCATCTCTCGTCCAGCATGGGAAAAAGCCGCTCGGGGGCCTCGGCGAAAGCGGTGATCGCATCGGCATCGATCACCGCCGCCCGCGCCCGCCCCGCCGGGCGCCCCAGCACCACCGGCACCAGGTCCCGCGCCCGTTCAATGCCCAGCCCCGGCCCCAGGCACAGCGCGTTGATGCGCGTGTCTTCCAGAACCTGCGCCAGTTCCACCCCGCCCGCGATCGCCCGCAACATGACCGCGTTCAGCTGCGCGGCGTTCTCGGCCAGCGCCTCGGGCGGGCAGCCCACCGTCACCAGCCCCGCCCCGATGCGCAGCGCCCCGCGCGCCGCCAGCCGCGCCGCCCCGCCGCGCCCCGGGCCGCCGGAGAGAATCAGCGCGTGGCCGTGGCCGTACTTGTGCCCCTCGCCCCGCTTGCCCAGCGCCTGCACCAGCGCCGGCCCGCCCTCCGGCACCCGGGGTGCGCGCGCGCTCATGACCGCCCCTCGGCCGCACCGGCCCATCTGCCGATGCCGATGTCATGAATCACCACCCGCCCGCAATGGGCTGGCCCCTCGCCCTCAAAGTGCCCGCGCTTGGCGGCATGAAACGTCACCGTCAGCATCACCCGCGGGGCGCGCCGCCCGTGGGCGGGCGCGCCGCCGATCACCTCGCCGGTATCGGCACTCAGCCCCGAGGGGATGTCCACCGCCACGGTGCGGGGACGGCCGGCCTCCAGCGCCTTGTCGATCAGCTGAAACCAGTCCCACAGGCAGGGGTCGTCCACCGCCCGCGCAAGGCCGGTGCCGAAGACCGCATCGATCATCACCTCCACCTCCGCGCGCCCCGGCGCGGGCGCGCCCCCGTCGCAGGCGGGCAGCAGCTCGCCCATCCGCCGCCAGCGTTCGCAGTTGGTCCTTGCATCCGGGGGCAGCCTCTCGGCATCTCCGCAGAGATATGCCGTCACCTCCCAGCCGCGCGCCGCAAGCAGCCGCGCCACCACGAAGCCGTCGCCGCCATTGTTGCCCGGCCCGCACAGCACCATCGCCCGGTGCGCCCCCGCAGCCAGATCGGGCCACTCGCCGAGAATCGCCTCGACCACCCCGCGCCCGGCGCGCTCCATCAGCTCCAGCCCCGTCACCTCGCCGCTTGCGATCGCGGCCTGCTCGACGGCGCGCATCTGCGCGGCGGTCAGGATTTCGCCCATTGCCTCCTCCGAATGTTTTCAAACTGCCCGCCGTGGCGGCGTTTTGCACAAAAATTAGGCAGACCGCAGTGAATCGGCCGAACCGGTCCGCGTGCGCCACCATAGCGAATTGTGGCCGTCAGACAGAAGTGTTCAGAACCCGGTGAACACCATTCAGGGAGTCGACCCGCATGAAGAAGATCGAAGCCATCATCAAGCCGTTCAAGCTGGACGAAGTGAAGGAGGCCCTGCAGGAGGTGGGCGTCCAGGGGCTGAGCGTCATCGAGGTCAAGGGTTTCGGCCGGCAGAAGGGCCACACCGAGCTTTACCGCGGCGCCGAATACGTCGTCGATTTCCTGCCCAAGGTGAAGATCGAGGTGGTGCTGTCCGATGATCAGGTGGACAGCGCCATCGAGGCGATCATCGCCGCCGCCAAGACCGACAAGATCGGCGACGGCAAGATCTTCGTCTCCACCATCGAACAGGCGATCCGCATTCGCACCGGCGAATCGGGCGAAGACGCGCTGTGACCCTCACCGCAAGCGGCACCGCCTCTTGCCCCCTTTACTCCAGAACGAAGGATCAGGTCAGACCATGAGCAAGAAAGACGTTCTCAAGACCATCAAGGACGAAGATGTCGCCTATGTCGACATCCGTTTCACCGACCCGCGCGGCAAGCTGCAGCACGTCACGGTGATGGCGGATCAGGTGGACGAGGACTTCCTCGAGGAAGGCTTCATGTTCGACGGCTCCTCCATTGCCGGCTGGAAGTCCATCGACCAGTCCGACATGAAACTGATGCCCGACACCGACAGCGCCTATCTCGATCCGTTCTACGCCGAGAAGACCCTGTGCCTGCACTGCTCGGTGGTCGAACCCGACACCGGCGAGCATTACGAGCGCGACCCGCGCGGCACCGCCGAGAAGGCCGAGGCCTATCTGAAGAGCTCGGGCATCGGCGATGTCGCCTATTTCGGCCCCGAGGCCGAGTTCTTCCTGTTCGATGACGTGCGATTCGCGGTCGAGATGAACAAGGTTTCCTACGAGGTGGACGCCATCGACGCCTCCTGGAACACCGACACCGAATACGAGATGGGCAACACCGGCCACCGCCCCGGCATCAAGGGCGGCTACTTCCCGGTCAACCCGATCGACGACGGCCAGGACATCCGCTCGGAGATGCTCTCCACCATGAAGCGGATGGGCATGAAGGTGGACAAGCACCACCACGAGGTGGCCTCGTGCCAGCACGAGCTGGGCCTGATCTTCGACAGCCTCACCCGGCAGGGCGACGAGCTGCAGAAATACAAGTACGTCATCCACAACGTGGCTCAGGCCTACGGCAAGTCCGCCACCTTCATGCCCAAGCCGGTGGCCGGTGACAACGGAACGGGGATGCACGTGAACATGTCGATCTGGAAGGACGGCAAGCCGCTGTTCGCCGGCGACAAGTATGCCGATCTTTCCCAGGAAGCGCTGTGGTTCATCGGCGGCATCCTCAAGCACGCCAAGACGCTGAACGCCTTCACCAACCCCTCGACCAACAGCTACAAGCGACTGATCCCCGGCTTCGAGGCCCCGGTTCTGCGCGCCTACTCGGCCCGCAACCGCTCGGGCTGCGTGCGCATCCCCTGGGCCGAAAGCCCCAAGGCCAAGCGCGTCGAGGCCCGCTTCCCCGACCCCTCGGCCAACCCCTACCTGGCCTTCTCGGCGCTGCTGATGGCCGGCCTCGACGGGATCCGCAACAAGATCGACCCGGGCCCGTCCTCCGACAAGGATCTCTACGATCTGCCGCCCGAGGAAGTGGCCGCCATCCCCACCGTCTGCGCGTCCCTGCGCGAGGCACTGGAAAGCCTGGAGGCCGATCACGAGTTCCTGCTCGCCGGCGATGTCTTCACCAAGGGCCAGATCGAGGGCTACCTGGAACTGAAGTGGGAGGAGGTCTACGCCTTCGAACACACCCCGCACCCGGTGGAATTCAAGTTGTACTACAGCTGCTGAAGCGGCTGATGGAAAAGGGAAAGGGGCGCCCCGCGGCGCCCCTTTTCATGCCGCCCCCGCCCGCGGCCGTCACTCATCGCGGAAGTGATAGAAGGCGACCGCGCACAGGTTCACCCCCGGACGCAGGGCAACCGCGCCATCCGCACCGGTGATCCGCAGATCGTAATCGCAGACCGCCGCGCCATCGGGCAGCAGCAGGACAATCGTCTCACCGGGGCCAAGCCCGCCCTCGGGCATTGCCGCCGCCTGCCAGGCGCCCTGCCCGGCAGGTGAATATTCCACCACCGCCAGCGGCGCCGCGGAATTGTTGGCAAATGTGATCTCCATCAGCCTGATCCGCGCCGGATCGCCGGGATCGCGCAGCAGGTAATAGCCGCCCGCGATAACAATCAGCGCGGCGGCGGCGGTGGCCAATGTGATCCTGTTTGCCATCGGTGGCATCGTCTCCGGCCAGGCGGCACAGGCGGCAGCATTTTGCCCGTGCCAGATTTCATGCCGATCATGACGCAAAATCGCCCCAATCGCCACCCAGACTGGGCCGGTGGCGCGAAGTTGCACATGGGTGCCCCATGAAGCCGATCGAAATCGCCTTTCTGCTTGCCGGCGCGCAGGCGCCGAAACTCGACGGTTGCGCCGCCGACCTGAGCGCGCATCTCGAAGCGGCGGGCGTGGCTCTCTCGCCTTGCGAAAAGGCCGTCAGGGAGGAGATCCGCCTCACCGGCCCGGCCATGGATCTGCACCTTTCCCTGCACCACCTGCCCCTGCCCGCAGAGAGCTTCGCCCATGCCCTCGGCTCCCCGATCTCACGCCCCCAGACGGGCCTGCTGGCCGACATCGTGCTGTGCCACCGCCGCCACATGATGCTGACGCTCATCCCCCGGGCGGGCAAGGGCGCGCAGATGAGCCGCCGTGAAACGACACTCGCCGCGCTGCGGGCGGCCCATGCCGCCGCTACGGCGCTCACCCGCCGGCACGCCCCCCGGGCGGTGCACTGGCGGCTGTCCAACCAGCTGCTGACCGGGGCGCAATATCTGGAACTGGCCCATGAGCCCCTGCCCTGGGCGCTGCTGGCCCGGGCGCGGCTGCTGCCCGGCTCCGCGGGCAGCGCCGGGTTGCGGCTGGAGGATGCCACCGGGCTCCTCGATCGCCCGGTGCTGCTCCGCGCCGGCCACCGCCCGGGCGAAGAGATGCACGCCGCCGCGCTCTCCTTCCTGCGCCACACCATCGAACACGGCGCGCCGGTTCCGGACGGCCACCGCTTCGGGCCCAGGGGCGGCGAGATGCTCGTGGTGCGCTACCGCGCCCCCCGCCCCGGCTGGCCACAAGGCTGCCATGAACTCACCCCCGAACAGGCCCGCCCCGAAGCCCCGGCCCGCATGGCCGCAGCCGCGCGCCTCGCTGTGCCGGCCCTGCGCAGCACCCTGCTGGCCGGTACCGTGGTGGCCACCGCCCTGCTGCTCGGCGCCCGCGGCCTTTCGCCCGGCGCCGACAGGCTGGCCGCCCTCCTGCCCGCCCCGCCCCCGGCCGGACAGGCACAGCCGCCCCGCTAAGCCCTGCCCGGGCACGCGCCGGCGCATCCGGGCCACATCGCTTCGCCCCGAGGTGACGCTCTGCCGCTTGTGCTTGCCAGCGGGGCCGGCGGACACCACCTTGTCATGGCAAGGAGATCGCCCATGAAGACCGAACGCATCACCTTCGCCGGGCATGACGGCAGCGCGCTTTCCGCCCGGCTCGACCAGCCGGACGGCCCGCGCCTGGCCACTGCGCTTTTTGCGCACTGCTTTACCTGCTCCAAGGACATCCCCGCCGCCCGGCGCATCGCCGCACGGCTGGCCGCGATGGGTATCGCGGTGCTGCGCTTCGATTTCACCGGGCTGGGCCATTCCGGCGGCGAATTCGCCAACACCGGCTTTTCTTCCAATGTTGCCGATCTGATCGCCGCGGCCCGCTACCTGGAGGGTCGCAGGATGGCGCCGGGACTGCTGATCGGCCACTCGCTGGGCGGGGCAGCGGTGCTGCGGGCGGCTGGCGAAATGCCCTCGGCCCGGGCCGTGGTGACCATCGCCGCCCCGTTCGATCCGGCCCATGTCACCGCCCGTTTCGGCCCGGCCCTGCAGCGTATCGAGTCCGACGGCTCGGCCGAGGTCGATCTCGGCGGGCGCCGTTTCCGGGTCGGGCGGAAGTTCGTCGAGGAGGTCTCGGCCGAAAACCTCGCCCCGGCCATCGCCGGGCTGGGGCGCGCCCTGCTGGTGCTGCATGCCCCGCGCGACGAGATCGTCGGCATCGACAACGCCACCCGCATCTTCCTGGCCGCGAAACACCCCAAGAGCTTCGTCACCCTCGACGACGCCGATCACCTGATCTCGCGCCCCGGGGATGCCGAGTATGCCGCCGGGGTGATCGCCGCCTGGGCCAGCCGCTACCTCCGGATCTCCACACCCGCTCCGCCGCCGGGGGCACCGGAGGGCGTGGTTCGCGTCTCGGAGGCCGATCCGCAGGGGTTCCTGCAGGACGTCAACGCCGGGCCCCGCCACCACGTGCTGGCCGACGAGCCCGAAGCCTATGGCGGCACCGACCGCGGCATGTCCCCCTACGGCTTCCTGGCTGCCGGGCTGGGGGCCTGCACCTCCATGACCATCCGGATGTATGCCCGCCGCAAGGGCTGGCCGCTGGAGCATGTCAGCGTCGAGGTCACTCATGCCAAGGTACACGCCCGGGACGCGGCGGAAGGCACCGGCCCCGGGGTGGACCGTTTCACCCGGCTGATCCGGCTCGATGGAGATCTCGACGAGGCGCAGCGCCGACGCCTGCTGGAGATTGCCGACAAATGCCCGGTCCACCGGACCCTGACGCAGGGCGCGCAGGTGGAAACGAAACTGGCGCCGCAGGGTGCGGCCGCGCAGGGGCAGGGCTGAGGGATGGGATTTTACGACCGCCATGTGGTGCCCCGGCTGATCGACAGGGCCTGCGCCGTGAAGCCGGTGCTCGAACAGCGCCGGAAGCTGGTGCCGCAGGCCGGTGGCCGGGTGCTGGAGATCGGCATCGGCAGCGGGCTGAACCTGGATCACTACGATCGGGGCAGTGTTGTCACGCTTTTCGGGCTGGAGCCTTCGCCTGAACTGATGCGCATGGCCACGCGGCGGGCGGAGCGGCTGGGCATGACCTTCGAGGCGCTTCGCGGCGGGGCCGAGGAAATTCCGCTCGAGGACGGGGAGGTGGACACCGTTGTCGTTACCTACACCATGTGCAGCATAGAGCGCCTGCCCGAAGCCCTGGCCGAGATGCGCCGGGTGCTCAGGCCCGGCGGGCGGCTGATCTTCAGCGAACATGGCCGCGCTCCGGATCCGGGCATTGCCCGCTGGCAGGACCGGCTGACGCCGTTGTGGCGGCGCATCGCCGGCGGCTGCCGGCTCAACCGTGACGTCCCGGCCCTGCTGCGCGAGAGCGGTTTCGAGCTGGCCAGCCTTCACCAGCACTACCTGCCGGGCACCCCGAAGGTGGTGGGCTTCAACAGCCGCGGCATGGCCCTGCGGCGCTGAACCTCCCTCCCCCTTCGATGCCTCGAAAATATCCCCGCCGGAGGCAATGATCCGGCGGCACTGGCAGCAGGCATTTTCCGGCCGGCCGGACAGCGGACACGAAAAAGGCGGGGCCGACAGCCCCGCCTCGTTTCCTGCCGGCCGGACGGGCCGCTCAGGCGCGCGCCTTGCCCACCAGCTTCCACACGCCGGGCAGCACCAGGGCGGCCAGCGCCAGCTTCAGCGCGTCGCCGATGACGAAGGGGGTCAGCCCCCAGGCCAGGATCGGCTTGTCCCAGCCGTAAAGCTGGCCCAGCCACAACAGCCCCGGCACGTAGATCAGCGCGTTGCCGATCAGCATCGCGCCGGCCATCCACGGCACTGAACGGTCCCAGCCGCGGCGCGCCAACGCCCCCAGGGCCAGGGTCGCCAGAACGTAGCCGGCCAGGTAGCCGCCAGTGCCACCCATCATGTATTCGATGCCGAACTTCTCGGCCGAGGATCCGGCGAAGACGTCAAAGCCCAGCGCCCCCACCAGCATGTAGCCCAGGATGGTGGTCAGTCCCAGCCGCGGCCCGTAGGCGGCCGCGATGGTCAGAACCGCGAAGGTGCCCATGTTCACCGGCACCGGCGAGGGCGGCACCATCAGCTTGATCTTGGCGGCCAGCGCCAGCACCGCGATCCCGGCCACCACCAGAACCGCCTGCTTGACCCTCAGCGCGGTGCCCTGCGAAGGGCCGAACGCCTCGGCCAGAACCTGTCTGCTCATCACTGCTGCCATCTCACCCTCCTCGGCAAATCCGTTTCCCGCGTTTCTGCACCAGCATCATGCTTCGCGCAAGGCCGATTGTGCACGCACCGGCATTGCGGGACGCTCCGGCGCCCCTTGCGCGCCACTTCCCGAAGCGGGCGAAGCGCGCGCGGCAGCACCGGCCCGCACGGCCGCGCCCGGCGCCTTGCTCCCGCACCGCCGCCGGTCTATGAGCGCAGCCGAAGATCCCTGTTGCAAAGGCTTGGCCCATGATCCCCCGCTATTCCCGCCCCGAGATGGTCGCCATCTGGTCACCCGAAACCAAGTTCCGCATCTGGTACGAGATCGAGGCCCACGCCTGCGACGCCCTGGCCGAGCTGGGGGTGATTCCGAAGGAAAACGCCGAGGCCGTGTGGAAGGCGAAGGACGCCACCTTCGACATCGCCCGTATCGACGAGATCGAGGCCGTCACCCGGCACGACGTGATCGCCTTCCTCACCCACCTGGCCGAGATCATCGGCCCCGAGGCGGCCCGTTTCGTCCACCAGGGCATGACCTCCTCGGACGTGCTGGACACCTGTTTCAACGTGCAGCTGGTACGCGCCTCGGACATTCTCATCGAGGACATGCAGGCGCTTCTGGCCGCCCTCAGGCGCCGGGCCCACGAGCACAAGATGACGGTGCGCATCGGCCGCTCGCACGGCATCCACGCCGAACCCACCACCATGGGGCTGACCTTTGCGCGTTTCTACGCGGAGATGGACCGCAACCTCAACCGCCTCAAGAAGGCCCGCAAGGAGATTGCCACCGGCGCGATCTCGGGCGCGGTGGGCACCTTTGCCAACATCGACCCGCGGGTGGAGGAGCACGTGTGCGCCATGATGGGGCTGGAGCCCGAGCCCATCTCCACCCAGATCATCCCGCGCGACCGCCACGCCGCCTTCTTTGCCACCCTCGGCGTGGTGGCCTCTTCCATCGAGAACGTCGCCGTGGAGATCCGCCACATGCAGCGCACCGAGGTGCTGGAGGCGGAGGAGTTCTTCTCGAAGGGGCAGAAAGGCTCGTCCGCCATGCCGCACAAGCGCAACCCGGTGCTGAGCGAGAACCTCACCGGGCTGGCACGGCTGGTCCGCATGAGCGTGATCCCGGCGATGGAAAACGTGGCGCTGTGGCACGAGCGCGACATCTCGCACTCTTCGGTCGAGCGGGTGATCGGCCCCGATACCACGGTGACGCTGGATTTCGCGCTGGCCCGGCTGACCGGGGTGATCGACAAGCTGGTGATCTACCCCGAGAACATGATGAGGAATCTCGACCGCTTCCGCGGCCTCGTCCACTCGCAGCGGGTGCTGCTGGCGCTCACCCAGAAGGGCATCAGCCGCGAGGACGCCTACCGCATCGTGCAGCGCAACGCGATGAAGGTCTGGGAAGAGGGCAAGGACTTCATGCAAGAGCTGAAGGCGGACCCTGAAGTCACCGCCGTGCTGACGGAAGAGGAGATCGAGGAAAAGTTCGATCTCGGCTATCACACCAGGCACGTGGACACGATCTTCGCCCGGGTGTTCGGCGAAAAGGTCTGAGGCGCCCCCAGGAATCGGCTTCGCTAGCCAAGTGTTAACCGCTTCGTGACAGCCTGCCCCGGCATGGTGAATCAGGAGGCGGGCGTGTCAACCGAAGTGGCGGCGGCAAAGGACATGGCGGCGCAGATGCCGGCACCAGCGCCGGCTACGGCCGGCCCTGCTCCGCGCCCGGGGCTAAGCGGGCGGCAGAAGGCGGCGATCATCGTGCGCCTGTTGCTGGCCGAGGGCGCCAGCCTGCCGCTTTCGCAACTGCCTGAGGAATTTCAGGCCGAACTGGCCCGCCAGATGGCCGGTCTGCGCTATGTGGATCACGATACGCTGCGCGCCGTGGTCGAGGAATTCCTCGACCGTTTCGAGGCCGCGGGCCTGTCCTTCCCCGGCGCCCTCGAGAAGGCGCTGAACCTGCTGGACGGGACCATCAGCAGCGCCGCCGCGGCCCGCATCCGCCGCGAAGCCGGGCTGGCCCTTTACGCCGACCCGTGGGAGCGCATCTCCGGCCTCGATGCCGAGGCGCTCAAGGAGGTGCTGGAACGCGAAAGTGTCGAGGTGGGGGCGGTGATCCTCTCCAAGCTCAAGGTCTCGAAAGCGGCCGAGGTGCTGGGCCTGCTGCCGGGGGAAACCGCGCGCCGAATCACCTATGCGGTCTCGCTCACCGGCAATGTCTCTCCGCAGGTGGTACAGCGCATCGGCCTGTCGATCGCCGAACAGCTCGATGCCCAGCCTCAGACGGCCTTCGCCGACGGCCCGGTGGAACGGGTGGGCGCGATTCTCAACTTCTCGCCCTCCGCCACCCGCGAGGAGATGCTCGAAGGGCTCGAACAGGCCGATTCGGGCTTTGCCGAGCAGGTCCGCCGTGCCATCTTCACCTTCGCCAACATCCCCGCCCGCATCGACCCGCGCGACATCCCCCGCATCACCCGCGAGGTGGACCCCGCGCAGCTGGTCACCGCCCTGGCCCATGCCACCGCCACCGGCGGGCCCGAGGGCGAGGCCGCGGAATTCATCCTCGCCAACATGTCACAACGCATGGCCGGGCAGCTGCGCGAAGAGATGGAAGCGCGCGGCAAGGTCAAGCCGAAGGATGGCGAAGCCGCGATGACGGCCGTCGTCGCGGCCATCCGCACCCTGGAGGAAGCGGGGGAAATCCTGCTGGTGGCCGAGGACGAGTGATCGCGGCAAGGGCCGCGATGCCTCCGGCGGGGATATTTTTCAAGGCATCGAAGAGATGTATTGGCACGAGACAGGAAGACGGCTTTCATGCTGGGCCTCGCCGGCCTCTTCTTCTGTCGCGAAATACTCCCGCCGGCAGGCATGAATCCCGCACCGCCGCCCGCCGCCTGGCTGGACAGCCCCGCCCGCGCGCCCTACCCTGCCATCCATGACAGATCACGACGGACGCCGCTGGCATGACATGGGCGGGCTCGACGCGGGCCCGGTTCCCGATGACGAGCATGACTATTCCCTGTGGGAAAAGCGCGTGGACGCGCTGATGGTGCTGTGCTCTTCCAAGGGGCATTTCACCGTCGACGGGCTGCGCCGGGCACTCGAGGACATGGGCGAGGACGCCTTCGAGAAGCTCAGCTATTACGAGCGCTGGATCGAGGCGGTCAACCGCAACCTGATCGAGGCCGGTGTCTACACCACGGCCGAACTGGGCGAGAAGATGGAGCAGGTGAAGGCCCGCGGCGGCACTTACGGCGAGGCGGCCCGTGGCTGAGCCGAGGCGGGTTCGCGTGCGCACCATGGCGCCGCCGGGGCATGTGCGTACGCCCTTCTACCTGCGCGGCAAGCACGGCGTGATCGAACGCGCCCTCGGCCCCTTTCCCAACCCCGAGCAGACCGCCTACGGCCTGCCCGGCGAGGCGCGCGATCTCTACCGGGTGCGTTTCACCATGGCCGAGGTCTGGGGCGAGGCGGCGGAAAATCCCGACGATCTGCTGGAGGCGGAAATCTTCGCCCACTGGCTCGAACCGCTGGACGACTCCCATGCCCCATGACCACCCCGACGATCCGTTCCATCACGAAGGGATCAGCCCCTCGGGCCACCCCTACCGCAAGGACGACGACACGCCGCTGAGCTACTGGCAGTGCATGGAGATCGCGGTCCGCGAACTGCTGATCGAGAAGGGCGTGACCACGCCTGCCGAAGTCGCCGCCCAGATCGAGGCGATGGATGCCCGCTCGCCCGCCAACGGCGCGGCGGTGGTGGCCCGCGCCTGGGTCGATCCGGCCTTCAAGGCCCGCCTGCTGGCCGATGCCTCCGCGGCCTCGCGCGAGATGGGTTTCGATATCGGCACCCTGCGGCTGATCGCGGTGGAGAACACGCCGCAGGTGCACAACGTGATCGTCTGCACCCTGTGCTCGTGCTACCCGCGCAACCTGCTCGGCCTGCCGCCCGACTGGTACAAGTCGCGCGCCTACCGCTCGCGGGTGGTGAAGGAGCCGCGCAAGGTGCTGGCCGAATTCGGCGTCACCCTGCCCGAGGACACCACCATCCGGGTGCACGACAGCACCTCCGAGATGCGCTACATCGTGCTGCCGATGCGCCCGCCCGGCACAGAAGGGATGAGCGAGGCCGAACTGGCCGCCCTGGTCACCCGCGATTCCATGATCGGCACCGGCCTGCCGCGCCGCCCCGCCTAGCGGGGCCGTGCTTGTGGAGCGCCGGCGCGGGCTCTATGTCTGGCCCGGGTTCGCGAAAGAAGGGATACAGGGCAGCTCATGGCAGGGCGCAACAGACAGAGTGCAACCACAGCCGACTGGCTGGCCGATCGGGTGTTGCGGCTGCTGATCGGCGCGCTCCTGGCACTGCCCTATGAGCGCCGGGTGCGGCTGGGCGGATGGATGATGCGCCACGTCCTTGCCCCGATTGCCGGCTACAACCGCCGCTCGATGGCCAATCTGGCCCATGTCTTTCCGCAGATGCCAAGGGCCGAGCGCCGGCACATCGCCGCCCAGGTGGCCGACAACATGGGACGGACCTTCATCGAGAACTACTCGGCGCGGGAGTTTCTGGCCCGTCACCGCGATGCGCCCATTCTCGGCCCCGGCCTGCGGGCCCTGGAAGAGGCCCGCGAGAAGGGGCGGCCGGTCATTCTGGCCACCGGCCATTTCGGAAATTACGAGGCCCCGCGCGCCGCGCTGGTGGGGCGCGGCTTCGAGGTGGGGGGGCTTTACCGCCCGGCCCGCAACCGTTTCTTCAACGAGCACTACGAGCGCACCATGATGGCCTACGGCGGGCCGATCTTCGCCCAGGGCCGGCGCGGCACCGCCGGCTTCGTGCGTCATCTGCGCGCCGGCGGCCAGCTGGTGCTGTTGTTCGACCAGCACGTGGCCCGCGGCGCGGCGCTGCCCTTCCTCGGCCAGCCCGCCAGGACGGCGCTTTCGGCGGCCGAGCTGGCGCTGCGCTACGATGCGCTGCTGATCCCGTTTTACGGCACCCGCAACCCCGACGGGCTGAGCTTCACCATCGAGATGGAGGCACCGGTGCCGTATTCGGACCCCGAGACCATGACCCGGGCGCTGAATGCCAGCCTCGAGGCGCGGGTGCGGCGCCATCCGGGGCAGTGGCTGTGGGTGCACCGCCGCTGGAAGGTGGCGGGGCGCAAGCCTCAGCGCAGGCGCGCCGCCCCCAGCACCGGGCCCGGGCCGGCTTCCTGAACGATCACCGCCACGGGCTGATCGCCCTTCGCCTCGGCAATCAGCGACAGGGGCTCGCGCCCGTCCCATTCCTGCAGCGTTTTCCAGTCGGTCACGATGTTGGAATACAGGATGGTCTTGCCCGCGTTCTCGCCGCGGGTGATCTTCACCTCCTGGCGGGGGATGTAGCGCACCAGCTGTACCCAGGCCGGCGGGTCGAACACCCTGTCGGAGGTGCCCGTGACATGCACCCGCCCACCGCTTCGCACCAGTTGCAGCTTCACCGGGGGGTCCTCTTCGCGCTGCTCCAAAATCTGCTCGGCCAGCATCATCGGCTTGTAGCCCACGATTTCCGCCTTGCCGCCGACGATCATCTGAGGCGTGTAGATCATCCGGTGCCCGGCCATCCGCGCATAGGCCTTCTGGCGTTCGGTGTTGCGTGGATGGGCGAATATGTCCTTCCAGCCGATGTAATCCCAGTAGTCCACATGCAGCGCCAGGGGGAGCACGTCATCGCGCTCGGCCAGAAGATTGAGCAACTCGTCGGCAGGCGGGCAGGCGGCACAGCCCTGAGAGGAAAACAGTTCCACCACCACCAGATTGTCCCCTGCCCGTGCCGGCACCGTGGCGCTCAGCGCGAGGGCGGCGAGAAAGGCGGCAATGATTCTTCTCATCAGGTTCCGTGCTCCAAACTTGCCGCATGTTCCTAGCCCACCCATCCCGCCACTGCCAATCAATGATTTGCGAGACTCCGTTATCGGGGGGAAACGGGGCTTCCCCTTTTCGGTGCACAATGGTATACAGGCGACAACGCGCCCCCTTGCACGCAAGCCCCGGCTGCGGCAAGAGCACCACTGAACACCCTGACCCGGAAGCCATGGGAGGCAGAAAATGCCCATCACCGTCGGAAACGACTCCGCCAACACCCGCAAGACGCTGAAGATCGGCGAGCGCTCGCTGGCCTATTACTCCATCCCCGCCGCCGAGGCCGCCGGCCTGGGCGAGTTCTCGAATCTGCCTGCCGCGCTCAAGGTGGTGCTGGAAAACATGCTGCGCTTCGAGGACGGCAAGACCGTCACCACCGATGACATCCGCGCCTTCTCGGAGTGGGCAGAGAACGGCGGCCGGAACCCGCGCGAGATCGCCTATCGCCCGGCGCGCGTGCTGATGCAGGATTTCACCGGCGTGCCGGCGGTGGTGGACCTGGCGGCGATGCGCGACGGGATCATCGGGCTGGGGGGCGACGCGCAGAAGATCAACCCGCTCAACCCCGTCGATCTGGTGATCGACCACTCGGTGATGATCGACAATTTCGGCACCCCCCGCGCCTTCCGGCTGAACGTGGAGCGCGAATACGAGCGCAACATGGAGCGCTACACCTTCCTCAAGTGGGGCCAGAATGCCTTCGACAATTTCCGCGTGGTGCCGCCAGGCACCGGGATCTGTCACCAGGTCAACCTGGAATATCTGGCCCAGACCGTCTGGACCGACACCGACCAGCACGGCGAAACCGTGGCCTATCCCGACACGCTGGTGGGCACCGACAGCCACACCACCATGATCAACGGGCTGGGCGTGCTGGGCTGGGGCGTGGGCGGCATCGAGGCCGAGGCGGCGATGCTCGGCCAGCCGATCTCCATGCTGATCCCCGAGGTGGTGGGCTTCCGCCTGACCGGCGAGATGGTCGAGGGCACGACCGGCACCGACCTGGTGCTGAAAATCGTGGCGATGCTGCGGGCGTATGGCGTTGTCGGCAAGTTCGTGGAATTCTTCGGCCCCGGCCTTGACCACCTGCCGCTGGCCGACCGTGCCACCATCGCCAACATGGCACCCGAATACGGCGCCACCTGCGGCTTCTTCCCCATCGATGACGAAACCCTGCGCTATCTGCGCCAGACCGGCCGAGACGAAGAGCGCATCGCGCTGGTGGAAGCCTATGCCAAGGAAAACGGCTTCTGGCGCGGCCCCGATTACGCGCCGGTCTATACCGACACGCTGGAGCTGGACATGTCGGAGATCGTGCCGGCGGTCTCGGGGCCCAAGCGGCCGCAGGATTACACCCCGCTCAACCTCGCGGCGGAAAACGTCTTCAACGTGATCTCCGAATACCGCGGCGAGAACGGCTCCGCCCAGTCCGCCGACATGCTGGCCGAGGGGCCGGCCTTCGACCCGCTGATCGATCCGCGCCGCTCGGCCCCGGTGGACGGCGCCGATTACCAGCTGCGCGACGGGGCGATCGTGATCGCCTCGATCACCTCGTGCACCAACACCTCCAACCCCTATGTGATGATCGGCGCGGGTCTGGTGGCGAAAAAGGCTCATGAGCTGGGCCTCAGACCGAAGCCCTGGGTCAAGACCTCGCTGGCCCCTGGCTCGCAGGTGGTAACCGAATATCTGGAGAAATCCGGCCTGCAGGAACACCTCGATGCCATCGGCTTCAACCTGGTGGGCTACGGCTGCACCACCTGCATCGGCAACTCCGGCCCGCTGGCCCCGGAAATCTCGAAGGCGATCAACGACAACGATCTTGTCGCGGTTTCGGTGCTCTCGGGCAACCGCAACTTCGAGGGCCGGATCAGCCCCGACGTGCGCGCCAACTACCTGGCCAGCCCGCCGCTGGTGGTGGCCTATGCGCTGGCCGGCGACATGAACATCGACCTCACCAGCCAGCCGCTGGGAACCGACCGGGAGGGCAACGACGTCTACCTCAAGGATATCTGGCCCAGCACGAAGGAAATCGCCGATCTGGTGCACGAAACCGTCACCCGCGAGGCCTTCCTTCAGAAATACGCCGATGTCTTCAAGGGCGACGAGAAGTGGCAGGGCGTCGAGACCCCCGACAGCCTCACCTACGACTGGCCACCCACCTCGACCTACATCCAGAACCCGCCCTATTTCCGCGACATGAGCCCCGAGCCGGGCCATATCGAGGATATCCGCGGTGCCCGGGTGCTGGCGCTGCTGGGGGACATGATCACCACCGATCACATCTCGCCCGCCGGTGCCATCGCCCCCGACAGCCCGGCTGCGAAATACCTCATCGAACGCCAGGTCGCCCCGCGCGAGTTCAACTCCTACGGCTCGCGGCGCGGCAACCACGAGGTGATGATGCGCGGGACCTTCGCCAACATCCGCATCCGCAACGAGATGCTGGACGGCGTCGAGGGCGGCTACACGCTCGACCCGGAGGGCAAGGTGGTGCCGATCTTCGACGCCGCCATGGCCTGGCAGGAGAAGGGCACGCCGCTGGTCGTGGTGGGCGGCTCGCTCTATGGCACCGGCTCCTCGCGCGACTGGGCGGCCAAGGGCACCGCGCTTCTGGGCGTGAAGGCGGTGATCGCCGAAAGCTTCGAGCGCATCCACCGCTCCAACCTGGTTGGCATGGGGGTGATTCCCTTCGAGTTCACCGGCTCCGACAACCGCAAGACGCTTGCCCTTACCGGCGCCGAGACCTGGGACATCGAGGGGCTGGAGGGCGAGTTGCGCCCGCAGGTCGAAGTGCCGGCCACCATCACCTACGCGGACGGCACCAGGAAGACGATCACCCTCAAGTGCCGGATCGATACCGAGGTGGAGATCGAATACATCGAGAACGGCGGCGTGCTGCACTACGTGCTGCGCAACCTCGCCAGGAGCTAGGTTCAGGCCCGTTCTTCCTCCCCGGGGCCCTCGCCGCAAGGCGGGGGCCCTTGCCTTGCGGCCCGTCTCCACCCGCACCGCGTGACCTCGGAGGCCGGATGCGCTAGCCTTCGGCCATGGCTGCACGATCCTCCTCCCGCGGCCCTGAACCCGCGGCCGGTAAAGGCGCACCCCCCTGGGCGCCGGGAGATCCGGTGCGCCTGGGCACGCGCCGCTTCATCCTGCGTTCGATGACACCGCGCGACGCAAGCCCCGAATTCCTGCGCTGGCACGCCGATCCGGAAATTCAGCTGGGCCACAACCTGCCGCCGAAACGCATGAGCCGCCAGCAGGCGCTGCGCAGCCTGGCCCGGGCCGACAACCGCACCGTCTTCTACCTGATGATCACCGCGCCGGTGGCCACGCATCCCGTCGGCTTCTACGCGGTGCGTGCCGATCCGCGCGATCTGTGGGCCGAGATCACCGTCACCGTCGGCAACCGGGATTTCCGCCGCAAGGGAGTGTTTTCCGAAACCGCCCCCCT
>JALSGY010000130.1 GCA_026982515.1 Paracoccaceae bacterium | reverse complement strand
GGAAGAGCGCAGGGACGGCTCGGTGCGCATCGACCAGGTGGTCTATGTGGCGCGCGACGGCCACAAGGGGATCGTGCTGGGCCACCGGGGCGAGACGATCAAGGCGGTGGGCCAGGCCGCCCGGGCCGAACTGGAAGAGTTCCTCGCCCGCAGGGTGCATCTGTTCATCCAGGTGAAGGTGCGGCCCGGCTGGCTGGAAGAGCGCGAGCGCTACAGCGAGATGGGGCTCGACTTCTCCGACGGAAACGAATGAGCCGCCTGACCGCCGATATCTGGGTCAGCGCCTATCTCAACCGTCTGCGGCTGGAGGGCATCCCGGCCTTCGTGGTGGCGAAGGGGGATGCAACCGCCGGCGCGGTGCTGGTCAAGCTGAATACGCTGGACGGGCAGGCACGGGCCTATCAGCGCAGCTTCGACATGATGACCGGGGCGCGCAGCTGGATGGTGCTCACCGAAGGCGAAGAGCGCGAGGTGGACGAGGCCATTGCCCGCCAGTGCGGCTTCGACCCGGACCTGTGGGTGATCGAAGTGGAGGACAGGGCCGGGCGACATCTGCTCGACCAGCCGGGGTTGGCGGATTAGCGGCCCGATGATCCGCCAGCACAGGTGCACCATCGCGGGATCATGGATGCCTCCGACGGGAGTATTTCCGGACAGAAGAAGCGGCCGGGATCATCCGGTCAGCCCGCGGCGGATCAGGTTGAGACCGGCAAGCACCAGCACGGCCAAGGTGGCGCGGCGGAAGCGCTCGGCGTCGAGCCTGTCGTGCAGCCGGAAGCCGGCCAGCATCCCGAGGAGCGCCGGCACCACCAGGGCCAGCGACAGCGGCAGCGTCTGGGCGTTCAGCACTCCCGATTTCAGATGTGCCCCCAGAAGCACCACTGCGCCGGCGCCGTAGATCACCCCCTGGATGCGCAGTTGCTCGGCCTTGGGGGCGTCGATGGTGGTCAGATAGGCCACCGTCGGCGGCCCCCAGACGCCCGACACGCCCCCCGCCAGACCGGCGGCCGCGCCCATGATCACCTCGATGCGCGCCCGGTGGCGGGCCTCCAGCCGGGGCCGCCATCCGGCCAGCTGGCTGCCGGCAAATAGGGTGACGAGCAGGCCAAGCGCGAGGTACATGAGCCAGCCGGGCAGCAGCGCCACCAGCTGGGCGCTGAGCGCGATCACCACCAGCAGCGTGACGATGAACACCCGGAACCGGCGCACGCTGCTCCAGGCGGCGCGCAGCCCGCCCCGCAAGGCCTGCATCACGTTGGACAGCACGGTGGGCAGGATCAATGCTGCAAGCGCAGTGTCAGGCGGCAGGAAAGAGCCGAGGCCGGAGATGATGATCATCGGCATGGCAAAGCCGACGGCCCCCTTCACGAAGCCGCTGAGCAGGACGATGGCGAAGGAAAGGCCCAGAAACAAGGGGCCGATCTGTTCGATCCAACCGGTCATTTCCATTCCCCTGGCGCTTGCCCGTCCGGTTCTACCAGATGGCCCGGGGCGCCGCATCGTCATTTCCACGGAGACATTTTCAATCGTCTATTGCCGTGAATACGAATTTTTGTTGCGCTGCGGGTGCAAAAACTCTATCCGGGGCTGGCTTGAGAGAGGGGGAGGCACGCAATGGCCCATGACGGACGGGACATAGCCATGAACGATGCTCTGCTGGCCGAGCTGCCGGTGCTGACCGCGGCCGCCCTGGGGCCGGTCGAAAAGGTGCTCGAAAGCGCCACCGCCGCATTGCGCGAGCGCCTGAGCGAAGATGGCCGCATCTCCGGCGCCCGGCTGGAGGCCCATCAGGGCGCCGCCCATGCGCTGTCATGGCTGGCCACCTACGTGGAGGCCCTGCGCCAGATGCAGGCCTGGGCCGAACGCCTGCAGGGCGCAGGGCGCTTCGGCGAGATGGAGCAGCTGATCCTCCAGATTGCCTTCGGGGAATATCTTGCCCAGATCACCGGCGGCATCCCCATGAGCCAGGGCGAGCTGGCCCGCCTGCATGATATCCTGCCCGATGATCGCCACGAGGTTCTGGGCACCCCGGCAATCCTTTCTCTGGTCCGCCATGGCAACAGCCAGGCGTCGCGCAGCCGGCTGGTTGCGCTGATGAGCGAGGGCGCGGGCCATGCCACCTTCGGCGCCACCGGCCTGGACGACGAGCTGGAAATGATCCGCGAGCAATTCCGCCGATATGTCGAGGAACGGGTGATCCCCGATGCCCACGGCTGGCATCTGCGCGACGAGCTGATCCCGATGGAGATCATCGAGGAGCTGGCCGGGATGGGGGTGTTCGGCCTGACCATCCCCGAGGAGTTCGGCGGCCTGGGACTTTCCAAGGCCTCGATGGTGGTGGTCTCCGAAGAGCTCTCTCGCGGCTACATCGGGGTGGGCAGCCTGGGCACCCGCTCGGAGATCGCCGCCGAGCTGATCCTGACGGGAGGGACCGATGCGCAGAAGGCATACTGGCTGCCGCGGATCGCCAGTGCCGAGGTGCTGCCGACGGCGGTGTTCACCGAGCCCGGTTCCGGTTCGGATCTGGGCAGCCTGCGCACCCGGGCGGTCCGCGATGGCGAGGATTACGTGATCACCGGCAACAAGACCTGGATCACGCATGCCGCCCGCGCCAATGTCATGACGCTGCTGGCGCGCACCGATCCCGGCAGCGCCGACTGGCGGGGCCTGAGCATGTTCCTGGTGGAAAAGGCCCCGGGGACGGAGGAAGAGCCCTTCCCCGACGCGGGCATCACCGGCGGCGAGATCGAGGTGCTGGGCTACCGCGGCATGAAGGAATACGAGCTGGCCTTCGACGGCCTGCGCGTGCCGGCCGCAAACCTGCTGGGCGGGGCAGAGGGGCAGGGCTTCAAGCAGCTGATGCAGACCTTCGAGAGCGCGCGCATCCAGACCGCCGCACGCGCCATCGGGGTGGCGCAATCGGCGCTTGAGGCGGGGCTGCAATATGCGATGGAGCGCAATCAGTTCGGCAAGGCGCTGATCGGGTTTCCGCGCGTTTCCGGCAAGCTGGCGATGATGGCGGTGGAGATCATGGTGGCCCGGCAGCTCACCTATTTCTCGGCCTGGCAGAAGGACAACGACAGGCGCTGCGACCTGGAGGCCGGCATGGCCAAGCTTCTGGGCGCGCGGGTGGCATGGGCCGCGGCCGACAATGCACTGCAGATCCATGGTGGCAACGGTTTTGCGCTGGAATACCCCATCTCGCGGATCCTGTGCGATGCGCGCATCCTCAACATCTTCGAAGGCGCGGCCGAGATCCAGGCCCAGGTGATCGCCCGCCGGCTGCTGGGCTGAGGGGTGGCTTGTCTTTCGATCGGAGCGGGCGCAGACTGGGCGGATGATGCGCATGCTGCTGGTCCTGCCGCTGCTGCTGGCTGCCTGCAGGGCGGATGAAGCCGCCCCGGCCCTTGCCGACCCGCAGGCCGTTTACCGCCTGGTCGAGATCAACGGCATGCCCTTTGCCGGGCGCGCCACCATCCGTTTTCTCGATCCGGGGCGGATAACCGGCCGCGGCCCCTGCAACAGCTTTGCCGCCAGCCAGAACGCCCCCTGGCCGCGGTTCGCCCCAGGCCCGCTTGTCGCTACCCGTGCGATCTGCCCCGGGATTTCGGTGGAGAAGGTCTATTTTGCGGCGCTCGCCGCAATGACCGAGGCCCGGATCATGGGCCGGGCCGTCATCCTGCGCAATGATGCCGGCGACGAGATGGTATTTCAGGCCGAAGGGGGCGAATAGCGGGCGATGGCATCCACCAGGCGCTGGCGGGCCTCGGGCAGGGGGCGATTGCCCAGATGGCGCGCCAGACGGGTGCGCAGGAAATACCCGGTGGTCACCAGCCCCCGGGAGACACCGGAAAGCTCTCCTTCCCCGTGGCCCAGAAGGGCCGGCGGCAGCGGCAGCAGCCTGTCGGCCCATTTCCCGGCGGCCTCGGCGCTGACGGCGCGGCCGGAGCGCGGGGAGACATGGGCCAGCCCCTCGCGAGCGCCCGTCACCGCGCAGGTGGAAAGATCGAGGCCGAAGCCCAGATCGTCGAGCAGGGCAAGTTCCCAGCGCAGGTAGGCCAGTGGCCATGCCGGCGAGGTGCCGAGCAGATCGAGCAGCGTGATGGTGCGGGCATAGAGCATGGGGTGGGGCTCGCGCTCGGGCAGGCTGAAGGAAAGCAGCGCCGTGACCGCGTTCAGCCCGGCCAGCGCCAGCCGGTCGCCCATCACCACCGCAGCGCGGCTGCGCAG
>JALSGY010000129.1 GCA_026982515.1 Paracoccaceae bacterium | reverse complement strand
TGCCGGCGGCGGCAACCGCGTGAAAGATTCGTAGCTTGTCCCAGTCCATCGCTTTGCGGCCATTGCCCGTGTGCTGCGGAAGTTTGCCCAGAATTACCGGCAACCGGGGGGCAAATGCAAACCTTCCGGTTGCGGTAAAATCATTTTGTAGGTCAGGATATTTGACCTATAATGCTGCTATGATCGCTGGCAAGGGGAGGTGCGCGATGAGCAGGCAGGATGTGACGCTTCACGACAGGTTCGACCTCGCGAAATCGCCGGTGCTGCTCAACGGCACCCAGGCGCTGGTGCGGCTGATGCTGATGCAGAAGGCGCGCGACCGGGCGGCCGGGTTGAACACCGCGGGGCTGGTCACCGGCTACCGGGGCTCGCCCCTGGGCGGGGTGGATCTGCAGATGATGCGCGCCCGGGCCGATCTGGAGGCCAGCGACATCCTGTTTCAGGCCGGGCTCAACGAGGATCTGGCCGCCACCGCCCTGTGGGGCAGCCAGCAGGCCGAGCTGCGCGGCGAGGGCAGGTATGACGGTGTTTTCGGCCTGTGGTACGGCAAGGGGCCCGGGGTGGACCGCTCGGGCGACGTGATGCGCCATGCCAACATGGCCGGCACCTCGAAATACGGTGGCGTGCTCATGGCGATGGGCGACGACCACACCGGCGAAAGCTCCACCACCCTGCACCAGAGCGACTGGGCGATGGTGGATGCCTACATGCCGGTGCTCTCGCCTGCGGGGGTGCAGGAGATCCTCGATCTGGGTATCTACGGCTTCGCCCTGTCGCGCTTTGCCGGGGTCTGGGCGGGGCTGAAGCTGATGAAGGACACCGTCGAGGTGACCTCGGTGGTGGATGGCCGGCCCGAGCGGATGCAGCTGGTGACGCCGGAATTCGACATGCCGCCGGGAGGGCTGAACATCCGCCTGATCGATGACCGCATCCCCCAGGAAGCGCGGATGATCGACTACAAGAGGTTCGCCGCCGAAGCCTTTGCCCGTGCAAACAGAATCGACCGTCGGGTCTGGGGCCGGCCGGGGGCGAAGATCGGCTTCGTTGCGGCCGGCAAGAACTGGCTCGACCTGCTGCATGCCTTTTCCCTTCTGGGCATCGATGCGGCCGCGGCCGAGCGGCTGGGGCTGACCACCTACAAGGTTGCCCAGACCTGGCCGCTGGACATGAAAAGCTTCCACGAATGGGCCGAGGGGCTCGACCTGATCGTGGTGGTCGAAGAGAAGCGCAAGCTGATCGAGGTGCAGGTCAAGGAGGCGATCTTCGACGATCGGCGCGGGCGGCGGGTCTATGGCTGGCACAAGGGCGATACCTGGGAAAACGGCCGCCGGGTGGAGCTGTTCCCCACCCGCTATGCGCTTGATCCCGTGCATATCGCCAAGGCGATCGGCAACATCCTGATCGAGGAGGGTCGCGGCACCGATGCCATCAGGGCCGGGCTGCAGGCCATCGCGGAGGCGGAAAAGGCCGACAACGCCCCCGAACTGGCCGCGCGGCTGCCCTATTTCTGTTCGGGCTGCCCGCACAACACCTCGACGCGCCTGCCTGAGGGCGCGCGTGCCTATGCCGGTATTGGCTGCCATTTCATGGTCCAGTGGATGGATCGCAACACCGTGGGTTTCACCCAGATGGGCGGCGAGGGGGCCAACTGGATTGGCGAGGCGCCGTTTTCCACCCGCGAGCACGTGTTCCAGAACCTCGGCGACGGCACCTACAACCACTCGGGGATTCTGGCGATCCGGGCGGCGTTGGCGACCGGTACGCCGATCACCTACAAGATCCTCTACAACGATGCCGTGGCCATGACCGGAGGGCAGAAGAACGAGGGCGATCTGACGGCCGATCGCATCGCCCGCGAGGTGCTGGCCATGGGGGTCGGCAAGGTGGCGGTGGTCCATGACGAGAAGGAAGAGATCGAGCGTGCCGCATTTCCCCGGCAGGTCAGCTTTCACCCCCGCAGCGAGCTGCTGCAGGTCGAGGAGGAGTTCGCCGCCTACAGGGGCGTATCGGTCATCATCTACATCCAGACCTGCGCCGCCGAAAAACGCCGCCGCCGCAAGAGAGGCACGTTTCCCGATCCCGATCAGCGGGTGTTCATCGACCCGGACGTCTGCGAGGGCTGCGGCGATTGCGGGGTGCAGTCCAACTGCGTTTCGATCGTGCCGCTGGAAACCGAACTGGGCCGCAAGCGGGCGATCGACCAGTCCTCCTGCAACAAGGACTTCACCTGCATCGAGGGCTTCTGCCCCTCCTTCGTGACGGTCGAGGGGGCCAAGATCCGCAAGGAGGCAACGGCCGAGCTTGATGTCGGCCAGTTGCCGCCCCCCCGCCTGCCGGCCATCGCCGGCACCCACAACATCGTTATCACCGGGGTTGGGGGCACCGGGGTGGTGACCATCGGTGCGATCCTGGCGATGGCGGCCCATATCGACGGCAAGGGCGCGGGGGTGATGGAAATGGCCGGGCTGGCCCAGAAGGGGGGCGCGGTGCTGATCCACTGCCGCCTGGCCGAACGGCCCGAGGACATCACCGCCATCCGCGTGGCCACCGGCGAGTGCGATGCGCTGATCGGCGGCGATCTGGTCGTTTCGGCGGGGGCGGGCACCCTCGGCCTGACGCGCCCCGGCCGGACCGGCGCGGTGGTCAACAGCCACGAGATCATCACCGGAGATTTCACCCGCGACACCGAGTTCCGCATTCCCGCCGAGCAGCTGCGGCTTTCGCTTCAGGCGCGTCTGCGCGATGGGTTGTCGATGTTCGACGCCTCGGCGCTGGCGCGGGTTCTGCTGGGCGATTCGATCTTTTCCAACATGATGCTGCTGGGCGCGGCCTGGCAGCGCGGACTGGTGCCGCTGAGCGAAGAGGCGATCCTGCGCGCGGTGGAGCTCAACGGGGCGGCGGTGGAGGGCAACAGGCGTGCCTTCGAGATCGGCCGATGGGCGGTGCTCAACCCCGAAGAGGCGGCGCGGCTGGCCGCGCCGAAGGTGAAGGAAAAGCCCCGGACCCTCGACGAGAAGGTGGCGTTCCGTGCCCGCCATCTGGTGGAATACCAGTCCGGGCGGCTGGCCGCGCGCTACCGCCGGCTGGTGGAGAGGGCTGCCGACGAACGTCTGAAGGAGGCGATCGCGAAGGGCTATCACAAGCTGCTGGCCTACAAGGACGAATACGAGATCGCCCGGCTGCTCAAGGACACCGGAGAAAAGGCGCGGGCCGAGTTCGAGGGCGCGTTGCGGCTGAGCTACCACCTCGCCCCGCCGCTGCTGGCACGCAAGGGGCCGGACGGGCGGCCGGGAAAGAGGAAGTTCGGGCCGTGGATGGGGCACGTGTTCCGCCTGCTGGCCCGGGGCAAGAGGCTGCGCGGCACCCCCTTCGACCCCTTCGGCTGGAGTGCCGAGCGCAAGGCCGAGCGCGCCCTGATCCGCCAGTACGAGCGCGACATGGAGGAGGTGCTGGAAAACGTCACCTCCTCGACCATGGAAATCGCGGTGGAACTGGCGGAACTGCCGCTTCGGATTCGCGGCTTCGGGCCGGTCAAGGCCGAGGCCATGGAGGCCGCGGCGAAACGGCGCGAGGAGCTGCTGGCCGCCTTCCGGGCCGGCGGTGCGCCGCTGGCCCGGGCGGCGGAGTGAGGGCACGGGGCCGGAAGATGCGCCCCGCACGGGCCCTGGGCGCGCGGCCCATGCGGCTGTGTGAGCAGCGGGCTGCGCGGGGATGGGATTACAGGAACACCCGCCCGCGTTCCTGAAGCCCTTTCAGGATCTCATGGCTGCGTGAGGCCGAGGCGCCCTGCACCAGAAGCGGCTCGTCCCCGCGGGCGCCGATCGCGGCCAGGGCCTCGTCGACGTTGCGCCGGGTCCGTTCGGTGGGGTGGCGCCGGGCGCGGTTGTGCTTCGTGTCGGAGGTCTGCGCGGGGGGAAGCTGCAGGCCCAGCTGTTCGGCCACGAAGCCCATCGCCCCCGGGCGCTCGATATTGACGACGATCAGCCGGTCGCCCTGCCCGAGCACGTCGAGCACGTTGTCGAAATGGCGCAGCCTGCGGCGCAGTTCGTAGCGGTAGGTTCTGGCGCTGAAGGAGCGGTCGTAATAGGCGCCAAGGCTGAGGAGATGGTTGCGCACGGGCCGGCAGTTCAGCACGAATCGTGCCCTGGCGTAGTAGTCCGCCAGCTGCCTGATGGGGCGGCAGTGGCCGTAGTCGGAAAAGCACTCCGCCTGCGATGTCGGCCAGTCGGCG
>JALSGY010000128.1 GCA_026982515.1 Paracoccaceae bacterium | reverse complement strand
CATGGTGGAGGTAAGGTTGACCTCCAGCACGCTGTCCCATTCCTCGTCGGACATGCGCATGAAGAGGTTGTCGCGGGTGATGCCGGCGTTGTTCACCAGAATGTCCACCGAGCCCATCGCCTCCGCCGCCTGCCCGGGCAGGGCGGCCACCGCCTCGCGGTCGGAAAGGTTGCACGCCAGCACATGGGCGCGCGTGCCCAGCTCGCCGGCCAGGGCCTCCAGCGGCTCCAGCCGGGTGCCCGAAAGCCCCACCGTGGCCCCGGCGGCGTGCAGCGCGCGGGCGATTGCCCCGCCGATCCCCCCCGAGGCGCCGGTGACCAATGCGTTCCTGCCTGTCAGATCAAACATCTTCCTGCCCCTTTTCAATGGTTTGCGCTGCGGCCTTCACCTCTTCGGGAGTGCCCGCCTGCCGTGTGGCCGCGCCGCGGACAATCCGCCGGATCATCCCCGAAAGCGCCTTGCCGGCGCCGATTTCCCAGAACTCGTCCACGCCCTCCCCGGCCATGAACGCAACCGACTCGCGCCAGCGCACCACGCCGGTGACCTGCTCGACCAGCAGCGAGCGGATGGTGGAGGGGTCGGTGATCGGCGCGGCGCGCACGTTGGCCACCAGCGGCACTTTCGGAGGCTCGATGTCCACCCGGCTCAGCTCTTCGGCCATGACCTCGGCCGCCGGCTGCATCAGCGTGCAGTGAAACGGCGCCGAGACCGGCAGCAGCACCGCCCGGCGCGCGCCCATCTCCCGGGCGATCTCGATCGCCCGCTCCACCGCCTCGCGATGGCCCGAGACCACCACCTGGCCCGGATCGTTGTCGTTGGCCGCCTGGCAGACCTGCCCCTGCGCGGCCTTTTCCGCCGCCTCCCGGGCCTGTTCGAAGTTCAGCCCCAGAAGGGCCGCCATGGCCCCCTCGCCCACCGCAACGGCCTCCTGCATGGCCTTGCCGCGGGCGCGCAGAAGCCGGGCCGCATCGGCCACGGAAAGCGACCCGGCAGCGGCCAGCGCCGAGTATTCGCCCAGCGAGTGGCCGGCCACGAAGGCCGCCGCCTCCACCGAAACCCCTTCCGCGCGCAGCGCCGCCATGGCCGCAAGCGAGGTGGCCATCAGCGCCGGCTGGGCGTTGCGAGTCAGCGTCAGCTCGTCCTGCTCGCCCTCCCAGATCAGCGCCGAGAGCTTCTCGCCCAGCGCCTCGTCGACCTCCTCGAACACCGCCCTTGCCTGCGGATAGGCCTCGGCCAGGGCCTTGCCCATGCCGATTGCCTGTGCCCCCTGACCGGGAAATACGAATGCGCGGCTCATGCCTCCTCCAGCTTTGTCCTCTTTGCCCGGGGTGTAGCCTCTCGGCAGGCCCCGAACAAGCAAAGAGCCGCCCGGGGGCGGCTCTTTGTGTCAGGCGTGGATGAGCCCGCGCGGCGCTATCTTGCCGCGAAGACGTTGGGGCGGCTTCGGGCCGTGATGCAATGACGGCGCGGCGCGACCACGGGCACGTCCTTCGGCCGGCCCTCGCGCATCACCGAAATCATCCGCCGCAGCACCGGCTCGAGCTCGCACGCCGGGCCCGAGGCCACCAGGATCGGCCCCCGGCGCGAAGACGGCTGCACCAGCAACCGGTTCGGTGAGAACGGCGATTTGGAGCGGATCATGTAGACGCTGGAAATCTCACCGAACCCGAACTTCTCCATCAACGAGGGCACGCCCTCGCGGTTGCGCCGCACGGTGCGCAGCTGGCGGCGCTTGACGTCCACATGCACCTCGCAGCTGAGCCCGCGCCGGGCGATCAGGTAAAGCAGCCCCGAGAACATGAAGAAAACCGCCGTCCCCGCTATCTTGTAGGACAGCACGCCGGCACTGCCGATCGCGCCCGGCAACAGCCACTGCCCGTAGGCCAGAAGCCCGAAGAAGGCACTGCCTGCGGTGGCCGCCACCTCGCCGATGGCCGCCCGGTCGCGCGATGCCTTGCCCTTGTGGATGATGTAGCCCCAGAAAGTTTCACCGACACTTACAGCGCCCCCTTGCTGCGAACCTTTCAGAACCAGACCTCTTTCACCGGTGATCTCGTTCATTTTCACCTCGTTGCGCCATGTGCGTTCGGCCCCTCGGCTACATAAAATACCGTGAAACGTGACGAAATTTGGCCGCCCTTGCAACAATTCGGGGACAGTGTATAAGGCCGCATCCTTCCGCATTTCACGACAACCGGCGCAGCCTCTCGTGGGCGGGACGCGGAAGGCATTGCCCGCCCGGTGAAGCGCGCTTGAAAATGGAGAGAACATGCCGCTGTACGAGCATGTATTCATCGCCCGTCAGGATCTGTCGGGCGCGCAGGCCGAGGGCCTCATCGAACATTTCGGCACCGTCCTTGCGGATCACGGCGGAAAGGTCGTGGACAGCGAGTACTGGGGCCTCAAGACGATGGCCTACAAGATCAACAAGAACCGCAAGGGGCATTACGCCTTCATGCGCACCGACGCCCCCGCGCCGGCCGTGCAGGAGATGGAGCGCCTGATGCGGCTGCATGAAGACGTGATGCGCGTGCTGACCGTGAAGGTCGACAAGCATGACGAGGGCCCCTCGGTCCAGATGCAGAAACGCGACGATCGCGAACGCCGCCGCTGAGCCTCAGGAAAAGGATCCAAACAATGGCAGCCAAACCATTTTTCCGCCGTCGCAAGGTGTGCCCCTTCTCCGGCGACAACGCCCCGAAGATCGACTACAAGGACACCCGCCTGCTGCAGCGCTACATCTCGGAGCGCGGCAAGATCGTGCCGTCGCGGATCACCGCGGTATCGGCCAAGAAGCAGCGTGAACTGGCCCGCGCCATCAAGCGCGCCCGCTTCCTCGCCCTGCTTCCCTATGTCGTGAAGTGAGGAGAGAGCCATGCAAGTCATTCTGCTGGAACGCGTGGCCAAGCTGGGCCAGATGGGCGATGTGGTCTCCGTCAAGGACGGCTACGCCCGCAACTACCTGCTGCCCCAGGGCAAGGCGCTGCGCGCCACCGAGGAAAACATCAAGGTCTTCGAGGAACAGAAGGCCCAGCTCGAGGCGCGCAACCTGGAGACCAAGAAGGAAGCCGATGCCCTGGCCGGGAAACTCGCCGGTCAGCAATTCATCGTGATTCGCTCGGCCTCCGATTCGGGGGCGCTCTATGGCTCGGTCACCACCCGTGACGCGGCCGAGGCCGCCACCGAGGCCGGGTTCAGCGTCGACCGCAAGCAGGTCGTGCTGATTCGCCCGATCAAGGAGCTCGGCCTGCACCAGGTCACGGTGCGCCTGCACCCCGAGGTCGAGGTGGAGATCACCCTCAACGTCGCCCGCTCCGAGGAGGAGGCCGAACTGCAGGCCTCCGGCAAGTCGATCCAGGAACTGGCCGCCGAAGAGGAGGCCGCCGCCGAGTTCGAGATATCCGAGCTGTTCGACGACATCGGCGCCGCCCAGATCGAAGAGTTCGAGGGCGCCGAAGAGGGCGAAGCCGAAGCCCCGGCCGAAGAGGGCGAAGAGGGCAAGGAAGAGGCCTGAGCCCAAGCAGCCAGAACCACGAAAGCCGCGCAGCGATGCGCGGCTTTTTTCATGCCCGCAACCCGCCCGGCCGCAAATGCGCGCGCCCCTTCGATTTCGATGCCTGGAAAATATCCCGGGGGTCCGGGGGCAGCGCCCCCGGCAGGCAGCCGGAACCGGCAGGGCTGCGCCTATCCGAAGGCGTCGGGCATCTGCGCCTTGCGCCGGGCCACGTAGTCGGCCAGCGCCTCGGCCAGGCCCGCATCGAGCACCGGGGCCTGATAGTCGGCCAGCAGCTTCTTCACCCGCGCGCCGGCCAGCGCCTGGGCATCGCGCGCGCCCTCCTCGTCCCAGGTCTCGAAGGGCTTGTAGTCCAGCACCTCCGAGCGCCAGAAGGCCTCGCGGAAATTGGCCTGGGTATGGGCACAGCCCAGGTAGTGGCCGCCGGGGCCAACCTCGCGGATGGCCTCCATCCCCTGCCCGTTCTCGCTGAGGTCCACGCCGCGGGCCAGCCGGTGCAACACCCCCAGCTGATCGGCATCGAGCACGAATTTCTCGAAGCTTGCCACCAGCCCGCCCTCCAGCCAGCCGGCCGCGTGCAGCATGAAGTTGACGCCCGCCATCAGCGCGACATTCAGCGAGTTGGCGCTTTCATATCCGGCCTGGGCATCGGGCAGCTTGGCCCCGGTGAAGGCCCCGCCCGAGCGGAACGGCAGCCCCAATCGGCGAGCCAGCTGGCCGGCGCCGAG
>JALSGY010000127.1 GCA_026982515.1 Paracoccaceae bacterium | reverse complement strand
CGATGACGTGCGCACCCAGCTCAAGCAGATCATCGACGAGGTGACGGCGACCCGCAACAAGGAGGCCTTCGCCGTCAACGAGGCCGCCAAGCAGGCGATCATCGACGCCGGCGGCACGATCCGCCAGCTGACGCCGGAACAGCGCCAGCGCTGGGTCGATGCCATGAAGCCGGTATGGGAGCAGTTCAAGGACGACGTCGGCCAGGAGAACATCGACGCGATCCAGGAGATCAACGCCAAGATGTAGGCCGAAGGTCACCGGCCTGAAAACCGGCCCGGGACGCACGCATGCGCGCGCCCCGGGCCATTTCAAGACAAGGGGCCCGGGGGTGCGGGCGTGCCGACAGGGGAGGGCGAGATGAGCGGACACGGCGGCCATGTGCCGAAGTCCCGTCTGGGACGCATCGTCAACACTTTCGAGGAAAGCGCGATCGCGCTGCTTCTGGGGCTCATGGTCACGCTGACCTTCGTCAACGTGGTGGCCCGCTACGTGTTCAACTCCACCGTCATCTGGGGGCTCGAGGCAACGCTGGTGCTGTTTGCCTGGCTGGTGCTGTTCGGGATCAGCTATGCGGTGAAGATCGGCGCGCATCTGGGGGTGGACGCCCTGCTCAATGTCGTGTCCTCGCCCATCCGCCGGCTCCTCACGCTGGCTTCGGCGCTGGCCTTCCTGATCTATACGCTTCTGCTGCTCAAGGGGGCGTGGGATTTCTGGGCGCCGTTCGGCAACCTGCCGCCCACCTCGGGGCGCTGGTTTCCCACCGGGTTCGAAGACATGAAGCCCTGGGACTATCGCGGCTACGTGCCGGTGGAGACCATCCCCATCCCTGAATTCATGCGTCCGTTCCTGGAGTGGCTGCTGCTGTTCGAGGGCGACGAGCCTTTCGAGAAACTGCCGATCGTCATTCCCTATCTGATCGTGCCCGTGGGGGTGGCGCTGCTGCTGTTTCGGGTAATCCAGGCCACGGTGCGGCTGATGCGGGGAGAGATCAACTCCATGATCGCCAGCCACGAAGCCGAAAGTGCGGTCGAGGAACTTTCCGCCAGGCATTCCGAAAAGGACTGAACCCATGGATGTCGCACTTCTCTTTGCCATGGTGGTGGGCCTGCTGATGATCGGCGTGCCGATCGCGGTGTCGCTCGGCCTGTCGTCGATGGTCTTCCTGCTGGTCTTCTCCGATACCTCGCTGGCCTCGATTGCCCGCGCCCTCTACCAGGCGATGGCCGGGCATTACACGCTGCTGGCCATTCCCTTCTTCATCCTCGCCTCCTCCTTCATGTCGACGGGGGGCGTGGCGCGGCGGATCATCCGCTTCTCGATTGCCTGCGTGGGCCATCTGCGCGGCGGGCTGGCGATTGCCGGGGTGTTCGCCTGCATGCTGTTTGCCGCCCTTTCGGGCTCGTCTCCGGCCACGGTGGTGGCGATCGGCTCGATCGTGATCGCGGCGATGAAACAGGCCGGCTACACCAAGGAATTCGCCGCCGGCGTGATCTCGAACGCCGGCACGCTGGGGATTCTCATCCCGCCCTCCATCGTGATGGTCGTCTATGCCTCGGCCACCGATGTCTCGGTGGGGCGGATGTTCCTGGCCGGGGTCATCCCGGGCATGCTCGCCGGGCTGATGCTGATGGTGACGATCTACATCTTCGCCCGTATCCGCAACATGCCCAAGGGCAAGTGGCAGGGCTGGGGCGAGATCGCGGCCTCCTTTTCCGATGCCTTCTGGGGGCTGATGCTGATCGTCATCATCATGGTCGGCATCTACGGGATCCCGGGGGTGACGGGCGCCATCTTCACCCCGACCGAAGCAGCCGCGGTGGCCTCCGTCTATGCCTTCGTGATCGCGCTGTTCGTCTACCGCGACATCGGGCCTCTGGCCGCGCGCGAGGGCGAGGACAGGCCCCGCAGCCTGCTGCAAAGGCCCTCGGCGCTGATCACCGCCGTCTTCCACCGCGACACCCGCGATACCCTGCTGGAGGCCGGCAAGCTGACCGTCACGCTGATGTTCATCATCGCCAACGCGCTGATCCTCAAGCAGGTCCTGACCGATCAGCAGATTCCGCAGCAGATCGCCTCGGCCATGCTTTCGGCCGGGTTCGGGCCGGTGATGTTCCTGGTGGCGGTCAACATCATCCTGCTGATCGGCGGCCAGTTCATGGAGCCCTCGGGGCTGATCGTGATCGTGGCGCCTCTGGTCTTCCCGATCGCCATCGAGCTGGGGATCGACCCGATTCACCTCGGCATCATCATGGTGGTGAACATGGAGATCGGCATGATCACCCCGCCGGTGGGGCTCAACCTGTTCGTCACCTCCGGGGTGGCGGGCATGCCGATGATGCGGGTGGTTCAGGCGGCCCTGCCGTTCCTGGCGGTGCTGTTCGTGTTCCTCATCATGGTCACCTACATCCCGTGGCTGTCCACTTACCTGCCCACCCTGCTGATGGGGCCGGAGATCATAACGAAATAGGCCGGCAGATGCGCCCTGCCGGGCAGGTGCGTGCCGGAAGGCAGGGATGCGCCCCGGGGCACGGGAAAAGGCCGGGCCGCCAGCGCTGCCCGGCCTTCCCCGCCGTTGTTCGCGCTTCAGCCCTTGTCGTCGGAGCAGGTCCGGATGCCCAGGATCGTGTAGAGCGGGCAGCTGCCGATCAGGCCGGTGACCAGCGGAATGATCCCCAGCAGGAAGGCCCAGCGATAGGTGGCATCGGGATAGACGAAATATCCCAGCAGCAGGACCAGCCCGAGGATGACCCTCAGGATACGGTCGATCGTGCCTTCGTTCTTCTTGAGCATGACAGCCTCCATTCGATCGCGAAACGAATCGCTTGTCGGGGGACCATAGGGGAGCGTGGCGCGAAGTTGTGTGACCTGGTCACACAGAAGGGTTCACGGGGCAGGGGCCTCGGCCATGCGCCGCAGCGCGTCCCGGTCGAGAATGTGCACCCGGCCGCGCTCCAGGGCCACCACCCCGGCCGCGGCCAGCCGCTCCAGCCGGCGCGATATCACCTCCCGGGCAGAGCCGATGGCGGTGGCCAGCTCCTGGTGGGTGGCCTGCACCAGGCCATCTTCGGCGCGCTGCAGCAGGGCCTGTGCAAGGCGGGATTCGACCGGGTGAAATGACATGATTTCAAGCAGCTGCATGGTGTCCTGCATGCGCGCGGCGAGGGCGGCGAAGACCAGCCGGCGGAACCGGGCGGAACTGTCCAGCAGGGCCAGGAAATCGCAGCGTGGCAGGAGAACGATGCGGCAGGGGCCTGCGGCGACGGCCTCGGCCGAGTAGTGATCATCCCCGCCGAGCAGGCCGAGGGTGGACTGGATGCAGGCTTCGCCGGGGGTGACATCGTAAAGCCGGATGTCGCGCCCGGTTGGGCCGGAAAGGCGCACCTCGATCCGGCCCTCCAGCACGATGACATAGCCCTTCACGGCCTCGCCGGGATGAAACAGGGAGGCCCCCGCGGGCACGTCCATCGGGCTGAAGCGCTCCAGCCGGCTGCGGGCCGCCTCTTCCAGCGAGGCCAGTTCGGGGGCCTCGCCCGTCCAGCCGGCGCCGGTGCTCATCCGCGCCTGCGCTTCTCGAAGCGTGGGAGCATGGCAGAGAAATCCCTGCCCCGGCCGCCCTCGTGTTCGACGAACTGCTCGTAGAGCGTGGCCGCGGCCTGCCCCATCGGGGTGTCGGCATCCACCGCTTCGGCTGCCTGCTGGCTCAGGCGCAGGTCCTTGAGCATCAGCTCGGCGGCGAAGCCGGGTTTGTAGTCGTTGTCGGCGGGCGATGTGGCGCCGACGCCGGGGGCCGGGGTGTAGGCGTTCATCACCCAGCTGTAGCCCGAGGAGGTGGAGACCACCTCGTGCATCTTCCGGCGATCCAGCCCCAGCTTGTCGGCCAGCGCGAAGGCCTCGCAGGTGGCGATCATGGTGACGCCCAGGATCATGTTGTTGCAGATCTTGGCCGCCTGCCCGGCGCCGGATGCGCCGCAATGCACCGCCTTCTGGCCCATCACCTCGAACAGCGGCGCGACTCTGGCAAAGCCTTCCTCGCTGCCGCCGGCCATGAAGGTGAGCGTGCCGGCCTGGGCCCCGCCCACGCCGCCAGAAACCGGGGCGTCCAGGGGCTCAAGGCCCGCCGTTCGTGCCTGTTCGGCCACCGCGCGGGCGCTTTCCACATCGACGGTGGAGCAGTCGAGGAATACCGCGCCGCGGTCCATCGCCGGGATGATCTCGTCCGCCACAGCGCGCAGGATCTGCCCATCGGGCAGCA
>JALSGY010000126.1 GCA_026982515.1 Paracoccaceae bacterium | reverse complement strand
GGAAAAGAGCAGAAAGCCCCGCATCACCTCGGCGGTTCTCTCCCGGGGCGGATCGAGCAGGCCGGTTCGTGTCGTCAGGGTGGGGGCAGGATCGTGCATGTGTCTTTCGCGAATGATTGCGGTGTGTCCGGTCGCGAAAGAACACAAAGACGCCTATGATGGAGATATTGAGACAGACGCAAGGAATTTTCGCGAATGTCCTGCAAACCTCACGAAAGCATGCCCCCGTCTGGGCGGTGAAACGGCCCGCCGGGTATCATTCCGCTGCGTGACGCAGGTCCTTTTCCTGTTTTCCGTCCACGGAGTAGAGGTAATCGCGGGTCAGTGGCACCACGTCCTGGCGGCGGCTGAGCTGGAACTGGAAAACCACCTGATCGTCGAGGCGGAAGGTCATTTCCGAGCCCAGCAGGTAGTAGCGCCACATGCGGCAGAAGCGATCGTCGTAGATTTCCCGGGCCCGGTCGATGTTGGCTTCGAAACGTTGCAGCCAGTGGCGCAGGGTTTCGGCGTAATGCAGCCGCCACACCTCGACATCGTTCGTGCAGAGATCTTCGTGCTCGATGGCGGCCATGGCCTCGGACATGGCCGGGACATAGCCGCCGGGGAAGATGTATTTCAGGATGAAGGGGCTGGTCGAGCCCGGCGGGCAGGTGCGGCCGATGGTATGGATCAGGGCGATGCCGTCGGGTTTCAGCCGGTCATGGACCTGGCGGAAATATTCGCGGTAATGCGGTACGCCCACGTGCTCGAACATGCCGACGGAGACGATGCGATCGAAGCTTTCCGTCACTTCGCGGTAGTCCATCAGGCGGAACTCCACCCGATCGGCAAGCCCCGCCTCCTCGGCCCGGCGGGTGGCCACCGCGTGCTGTTCCTGCGAAAGGGTCACCCCCACTACCCGGGCCCCGTAATCCCTGGCCAGGGTCAGCGCCATGCCGCCCCAGCCGCAGCCGATGTCCAGCACGCTCATTCCCGGCCGGATCAGAAGCTTGCGGGCAATGTGGTGCTTCTTGTTGAGCTGGGCCTGCTCAAGCGTGTCGTCGGGGCTGCGGAAATAGGCGCAGGAGTACTGCTTGTCCTCGTCGAGGAACAGATCGTAAAGCTCGCCCGAGAGATCATAGTGATGGGCCACGTTGCGCCTTGCCCGCCCCACCGGGTTGAACTGCTGCACCCAGCGCAGCGACTTGCGCAGCCGCTCGGCCGGACGCTCCCACCAGACATGGCCGTGGCGGTTGATGTTGGAAAGCGCCAGCGCCATGAAGCCGCGCAGATCGTCGTTCTCGATGGTCAGCGTGCCGTCCATGTATCCTTCGGCCACCCCCAGGTGAGGGTTGAGGATGATCCGCCGCGGCAGGGCCGGATCGTGCAGGGTGACGGATACGGGCGTGCCGGTGCCGTCGCCATAGCTCCTGCGGCGGCCATCGGCCAGAGTCAGGTTCAGTGTGCCGTCACGCACCAGATGTGTCAGAAGATGGTCAAGCAGCCTTTCCCACATAACGATCCCCCTTGGCCGGTCGGCAGATATAATTCCCCGTCAACTGGGGGCGGACCCTGACCGCCGATGTTCACATTCTGCCCGGAAAACAGGCATCTGTAAAGTTCTTCAGGGCTTGCCAAGCTTCCCCTGCGGAAGCCTGCATGCCCCATGACGCTTGACTTCCCGGCGCGCACAATGTGTATCGGCGCGGACCAATTCATGCATTCCAGAAGGCCCTGCCCATGCATCCCTTTCGCAGCCATACCTGCGCCGAACTGACCAAGGAACACGTGGGCGAGCAGGTTCGCCTGTCCGGCTGGGTGCACCGCATCCGCGACCACGGCGGCATCCTGTTCATCGACCTGCGCGACCACCACGGCATCACCCAGGTGCTGTGCGATCCCGACAGCCCCGCCTTCGCCGAGGTCGAGAAACTGCGCGCCGAGTGGTGCATCCGCATCGACGGCGAGGTGAAGGCGCGCGACGAATCGCTGGTCAATCCGAAGATTCCCACCGGCGAGATCGAGGTGTTCATCCGCCACATGGAAGTGCTGGGCCGGGCGGACGAACTGCCGCTGCAGGTGTTCGGGGATCAGGAATACCCGGAGGAAACCCGCCTGCGCTACCGCTACCTGGACTTGCGCCGCGACAAGCTGCAGGCAAACATGCTGCTGCGCTCCAACGTGGTGGCCGATCTGCGCCGGCGGATGTGGGAGCAGGGCTTCAACGAATACCAGACCCCGATCATCACCGCTTCCAGCCCCGAGGGCGCGCGCGACTTCCTGGTGCCCTCGCGGCTGCATCCGGGCAAGTTCTACGCCCTGCCGCAGGCGCCGCAGCTGTTCAAGCAGCTGATCATGGTCTCCGGCTTCGACAGGTATTTCCAGATCGCGCCGTGTTTCCGCGACGAAGACCCGCGCGCCGACCGCTCGCCCACCGATTTCTACCAGCTCGACATGGAAATGAGCTTCGTCACCCAGCAGGACGTGTTCGATACCATCCAGCCGGTGATCCAGGGCTGTTTCGAACGCTTCGCCAACGGGCGCAAGGTGGATGCCGTCTGGCCCCAGATCAGCTACCGCGACGCGGCGCTGTGGTATGGCACCGACAAGCCCGACCTGCGCAACCCGATCAAGATGCAGGATGTCTCGGAACATTTCCGCGGTTCGGGCTTTGCCATCTTCGCCCGGCTGCTGGAGCAGGAAGGCACCGAGATCCGGGCCATCCCGGCCCAGGGCGGGGGGTCGCGCAAGTTCTGCGACCGCATGAACGCCTATGCCCAGAAGGAGGGCCTGCCGGGGATGGGGTATATCTTCTGGCGTGAGGGCGAGGGTGGCATGGAAGCGGCCGGGCCGCTGGCCAAGAACATCGGCCCCGAACGCACCGAGGCCATCCGCCGCCAGCTGGGCCTGGGCAAGGGGGATGCGGCCTTCTTCCTTGGCGGCAAGCCCTCGGCCTTCGAGACCGTGGCCGGAAAGGCGCGCAACGTGATCGGCGAAGAGCTGGGCCTGACCGAGAAGGACCGTTTCGCCTTCTGCTGGGTGGTCGACTTTCCGATGTACGAAAAGGACGACGAAACCGGCGAGATCGACTTTTCCCACAACCCCTTTTCCATGCCCCAGGGCGGCCTGGAGGCGCTGGAGGGCGATCCGCTTGAGGTGCTTGGCTACCAGTACGACCTGGCCTGCAACGGCTACGAGATCGTCTCGGGGGCGATCCGCAACCACCGGCTGGACGTGATGTTCAAGGCCTTCTCGATCGCCGGCTATTCCGAAGAAGAGGTGCAACGCCGCTTCCCCGGCCTTGTCACCGCCTTCCGCTACGGCGCCCCTCCCCATGGCGGCTGCGCCGCCGGGATCGACCGCATGGTGATGCTGCTGGCCGACGAGGCCAACATCCGCGAGGTCATCATGTTCCCGATGAACCAGCGCGCCGAAGACCTGATGATGGGTGCCCCCTCGGAGCCCACAAACGAGCAGCTGCGCGAACTGCGGCTGCGGGTGGTGAAGGAGGAGGAGTAGCCCGACCGGCGTTCACCCGCCCGGGGCCCGGGCGCTCAGGGTAGAATTGAGGTTGCCGGTAATGGTCGAGGTGCCGCCGCCGATGGCAGCCATCACCAGGAAGCTCATCAGCATCAGGCCGGCGGTCAGGACGATCCAGTCGGTGGTGACGCTGCCTGCTTCCGACAGGCGGAATTTCCTTGTCCAATGGCGCATGACAAAACCCCTTCACTTGTTACGGCGCTCCGCCGCCCCGGCGGGCGGCGGTGAATCATCTCGGCGGGAAGTAGCAAAAATTCTCTGACAATTCTGAAAAATTGCCGGTTTTCCCCTTCTCGCTGCATGATTTCCGACGAACAGGAAACAATTCGCGGGGCTGGGTGGCGACTGTTTCCCCTATGATCGTTTTCGGGCAGCTGTGTGTCTCTCCTGCCAAGGGGGCGTTCTTCCCGTCCCGGAAGGGGCTGACAAAAAGAAAGCCCCGCCCGAGTGGGCGAGGTTTTTCTGGCGGTTGTCGAGGGTTCTGGCCGTCCGGCTGGATGGGCCGACCTCAGGCCAGGGTGGTGGCCAGGGCCACGCCGAAAGAAACGATGCCCGCGCCGAGGACCATCCAGTCCACCACGGCGCTGCCCAGTTCATCGTTCCAGAAACGGCGCAAGAACTTTTCCATTTTCATTCCTCCGGCGCAGTTGCGTCAGGGCCTGTCCCTCAACGCCCCGACAGGGGAAGTTTCCTTCTCGAATCGGGCGGAAATGCGGTGCCAGTGGCACGACTTCATGGAATTTCGCCCCCGGGCGGCGGCC
>JALSGY010000125.1 GCA_026982515.1 Paracoccaceae bacterium | reverse complement strand
TGCGGGGTGAGCACCGCGGTCGGCTCGTCCAGCACCAGCACCTGCACGTCGTGAAAAAGCGCCTTGAGAATTTCAACCCGCTGGCGCTCGCCCACGGAAAGCATCCCGACCTTTTCATCCAGCGAGACCGCCAGCCCCGAATCGCGCATGATTTCCTTGAGCCTTGCCCGCGCCGAACGCCGGCTGCGGCGCAGCGACAACAGGCTTTCGGAGCCCAGCAGGATGTTGTCGAGCGCGCTGAGGTTCTCGGCCAGGGTGAAATGCTGATGGACCATGCCGATACGCGCATCGATCGCCGCCTGGGGATGACCCGGCGGCAGGCGGTGCGGGCGGCCGTCTTCGCCGATGATCTCCACATGGCCCGCATCCGGCACGTAATGGCCGAACAGCATGTTCATCAGCGTGGTCTTGCCGGCACCGTTCTCGCCCAGAAGCGCCAGCACCTCGCCGCGGCGCAGGGTCAGATCGATGCCATCGGCGGCCAGAACCGGGCCGAACCGCTTGGTCAGACCGCTGAGGGTCAGGATAACCTGGTCTTGCATGGGGCCAAGGGCGCCGGTCGTCCCGGCGCCCTCCCTGCCTACTTGTCGGATACCGGCCTGGCGTCGTTCACGTTGACGCGGAACAACCCGTCGCGGATATCCTTCTCGACGGCACGCACCTTGGCCACCACATCGGCCGGCACCAGGCTTTCATCCAGCACGATGGACCCGCCACCGTATTTCATGAAGCTGTACTGCCCGTAGTCGGCCGCTTCCCAGCGCCCCTCGGCCACTGCCTTGATGGCGCGGTCGATGGTCGGCTCCATGTGCCACAGGGCGGAGGCCAGGATGGTGTCCGGATAATCGGCCGAGGTGTCGATCACGTTGCCGATCGCCTTCACGCCGCGCTCCACCGCCGCATCTGACACGCCGAAGCGTTCGGCGTACATGATGTCGGCGCCAGCATCCATCATCGCGAACGCCGCTTCCTTGGCCTTGGGCGGATCATACCAGCTGTCGATGAAGTTCACGAGAAACTTCACATCCGGGTTGACCGACCGCGCCCCGTCCATGAAGGCGTTCATCAGCCGGTTCACCTCGGGGATGGCATAGCCCCCGACCATGCCGATGATGTTGCTTTCGGTCATCGAGCCGGCGACGATCCCGGTCAGGTAGCTGGGTTCGTGGATCCAGTTGTCGAAAACCGAGAAATTGTCGCCCGACGGGCCGAAGGACGAGCCCATCAGGAAGGCGGTATCCGGGTAGTCGGCCGCAACCTTGCGCGCGGCGCGCTCCAGCCCGAAGACCTCGCCAACGATAAGTTGCTGCCCGGCCTCGGCATATTCGCGCATCACGCGCTCATAGTCCGTGTTGGCAACGTTTTCCGAATAGACATATTCGATGTCACCGCGCTCGGCCGCGGCATTGAGCGCCTTGTGAATGCGGCTGATCCACTGCTGTTCCACCGGCAGCGTGTAGATCGCCGCGACCTTGAGCTTTTCGGCCATCGCCACACCGGCGGCAGCCATCGAGCCTGCGGCCAGCGCCACGGCCAGAACCGCCCGGCGCGACCAGTTTCCAATAACCCCCATCTTTACCTCCCATGATGGCGTAAGCGCGTGTAGCGTGGGTAGAATTTATCATCCGGTCAAGATTTTTCTCTCGCACGCGGGCGCGGGCCCCGGTATTTCGCAATCGGCAGGCCACCGGCGGGCGGCGACGCTGAAAAACCGGGCAAGGTGCCCGCCATTTCACCCCAGCCAGACCTGGCTGTCACCGCGCGCGGCCTCGATCTCTTCGCGTCTCATCAGGCAGAAGGCGGTGGAAAGCCCGTCGGCCTCGGCCGCCGACCAGGACAGCACCGAAACCTGGCGCCACAGCCCCCCGGGCCGGCCGCTGCGCGGATCGATGATGTGGCCTGCCCGGCCGGCCTCGTCGAAGACGGTGGCCAGCGGGGCCGAGGTGGCAAGCGCGGCGTTGTCGACTTCCACCTTCTCGTCGCGGCCCTCCAGGTCAACCCGCCAGGGCCGGCCATCTGGCCCCACCCCGAGTGCCGAGATCTCGCCGGTCTTGACCAGCACGTTTTCCACCCCCTCGTGCCGCAGGAGCCGGGCCACCCGGTCTGCGATATAGCCCTGGGCGATGCCGTTGAGGGTAAGCGCCATGCCGGGGCGGGCAAGGGATATGGCCTCGGGGGAGAACGCCACGTTCTGCCAGCCGACAAGGGCACGGGCGCGGGCGATTTCCGCCTCGCCCGGCGGCGACCCGCGTGCGTAGGCTTCCGCATGAAGCGCCCACAGCGGCTGGATGGTGGGATCGAAGGCCCCGAAAGTGCGGGCGTGCAGCGCCCCGCAGGTGGTGAGCAGTTCCAGCATCTCGAAGGCAGGATCGGCCAGCATCCCCTGGCGGTTGAGCACCGAAAGTTCACTGTCGGCACGGAAAAGGCTGAAGATGCCTTCCAGCCGGGCCACCTCGTCCAGGGAAGCCCTGATGAGCGCATCCGCCCGCGGGTGATCGAGGATGATCCGCGCATCTGCCCCCAGCGCCACACCGCGCCACTCGCGCACCCCCGAGGCCGCCAGCCCCGGCACGGGAAGCGCCGCCGCACCGGCCAGGATGGTCAGCATGCGCCTGCGGTGGATCATTGCCCCGCCCCCTGCATCTGGCCATCGTTCATGCCCGTTCCCTCATTCATGTTCATGGTGCCGCCCCCCATGTTCCCGGAGCCGTCTCCCATGTTCATGGTTCCATCTCCCATGTTCATGCCGTTCATCTCGACCGGGGCCAGAACCGCCTCGGCGGGGATGTCATCCAGGCGCACCACCTCGCCACCGCGACTGGCGGCGAAATCTCGTGCCGCCTCTTCGCTTCCGAAGGGCACCATCTCGGGTGCACCCATGCCGCCGCGGGCATCCGAGCCCACCACGTACCATGCCTCCTCGGCATCGATCCAGTTCTCGACACCGGGCTCTTCCCAGGTGGGGGCCACGGCCATGTCGCTGACATAGAAGGCGGCGATCTCTCCGGTCTTTTCGGGCGAGCGGAGATAGGCCAGCCCGTCGCGCACCTGGTCGAACCACAACGGCTCCTCCTCCCCGGCCAGGAAGATCTGCGCCTTGGGGCCGGGGTGGTCAAGCACCACCATCTGGCAGTAATGACCGATGGCCGCATCGGTCAGCACGGCCGGTTCGGGTTTCGCGGCTGCTGTTTCCTCTTCCTTGCAGCCAGCCAGGAAGAGGGCCGGCAAAAGCAGGACAGCTATCAGGGATCTCATGGTTCAACCTTTCTGAATGCGGCCCAGGCCAGCAGCATTGCCAGCAGGGGCCAGAGAAGAAGCGAGGCCAGTTGCCCCGCCGGACCGGAAACCGCACCGGCGGCGGCAAGCCCCGAGGCCAGCTCGGCGGTGGCCACTTCGGGCATGTTCAGCAGACGAAAGGCATCGGCGGGGTTGGCCACCAGCAGCCAGGGAAAGACCTCCTTTGTGAAGGTGCCGCCGCCATCGGCCACCAGTGCACCCAGCAGGCCCAGGTCATACAGCACCACCGCCACCAGCCAGATCACGATCGCCAGCCCCGAGGCCACCCCCGGCGCCCGCACCAGCGCCGACACCAGGTAGCCCAGCCCTAGGAAGGCCGCACCAAGCGCCAGCGCGGTCAGGAACAGCCGCCACAGCGGCGCGAACGACATGTCGGTGCCGCCGTTCTGCCAGATCGCCAGCACCGCCGTCAGCCCCAGCCCCACCGCCACCGCGAAGGCGAGCACCGCGAAATGGGCAAGGAACTTGCCGATCAGGATCTCGCCGCGCGACAGCGGGTAGGAGAGGCTGAGCGCCAGCGTGCCGCGCTCGATCTCGCCCGAGACGGCATCGAAGGACAAAAGCAGCCCCACCAGCGGCACCAGATAGACCGACAGCGTGGTAATTGAACTTACCGCCACCTCCAGCGGGCTGGCCGCCAGATTGGCGCCGGTGCCTGCGCCCGCCAGCGTCAGCACCGCCGAGAACAGCGCCATCAGCAGCACCGAGGTGGCCACCCACATGTTGCGCCGGGCAATCAGCATCTCGAGCCGGGCGATGGACAGGATCGCGCTCATTTCTTCTCTCCCGCGCTGGTGCTGTAGTAGCGGTAAAGCTCTTCGAGGCTGGCCGGGATCACGTCCACATCCTTGATCACCTCGCCCAGCCCGGTGATCCGGCCAAGCAGGCCCACCTTCTCGTCGGGCTGGCAGGTCAGCTCTACCGAATGGCCGTTGACCCGCTGCCCGCCCAGACGCGCGGCGACCTCCTCGACGTTTTCGCCGGTGGTGGTAACGGATACCCTGATCGGCAGATG
>JALSGY010000124.1 GCA_026982515.1 Paracoccaceae bacterium | reverse complement strand
CAGCAGCATTTCGTTGTGGGGCTTGCCCGAGGGGATCATCGGGAAGCAGTTCTCGTGTTTTTCCACCAGGCAGTCGAAGATCACCGGGCCGTCGTGCCGGATCATTTCCATGATCGCGTCGTCCAGATCGGCCGGGTCGGTGCAGATGATGCCCTTTGCGCCGAAGGCTTCGGCCAGCTTGACGAAATCTGGCAGCGCCTCGGACCAGCTGTGCGAGTAGCGTTCGCCATGCAGGAGCTGCTGCCACTGGCGCACCATGCCGAGACGTTCGTTGTTGAGGATGAACTGCTTGACCGGCAGCCGGTACTGCACCGCGGTGCCCAGCTCCTGCATGTTCATCAGCCAGCTGGCCTCGCCGGCGACATTGATCACCAGCGCCTCGGGGTGGGCCAGCTGCACGCCGATGGAGGCGGGAAAACCGTAGCCCATGGTGCCCAGCCCGCCGGAGGTCATCAGGCGGTTGGGCTGGTCGAAGCCGAGGAACTGGGCCGCCCACATCTGGTGCTGCCCGACTTCGGTGGTGATGTAGCGGTCGTGCTCGCGGGTCAGCGCCTCGAGGCGCTCCAGCGCGTATTGCGGCTTGATCGAGGACTCGGAAGGCGTGTAGTGCAGGCAGTCCCTGCTCTTCCATCCTTCGATCTGCGTCCACCATTTCTGCACGGCCTCGCGCTCGGTCCTGCGCCCGCGCGATTTCCAGACCTTGAGCAGATCCTCCAGCACGTGGGCCACGTCGCCGACGATCGGGATGTCCACCCGGATCACCTTGTTGATCGAGCTGGGGTCGATGTCGATATGGGCCTTCTTCGAGCCGGGGCTGAAGGCGTCGATGCGGCCGGTGATTCGGTCGTCGAATCGGGCGCCGATGGCGATCATCAGATCGCAGTCGTGCATCGCCATGTTGGCCTCGTAAAGCCCGTGCATCCCCAGCATGCCGATCCAGTTCCTGCCCGAGGCGGGGTAGGCGCCCAGCCCCATCAGGGTGGAGGTGATCGGGAATCCGGTGGCATCGACCAGCTCGCGCAGCAGCTGGCTGGCGGCGGGGCCCGAGTTGATGACGCCGCCGCCGGTGTAGAAGACGGGACGGCGGGCCTCCTCGATGGCCTCGGCCAGTTCGGTGATGGCCCCGATGTCGCCCTTCACCCGGGGGCGGTAGCTGGAGGTGTCGGCCGATTTCGGCGCAATGTAGCTGCCGGAGGCAAACTGCACGTCCTTGGGAATGTCCACCAGCACCGGGCCGGGGCGGCCACGGGTGGCCACATGGAAGGCCTGGTGCAGCACTTGGGCGAGGTTCTCGGTGTCCTTGACCAGCCAGTTGTGCTTGGTGCAGGGGCGGGTGATGCCCACGGTGTCGGCCTCCTGAAAGCCGTCGGTGCCGATCATGAAGGTGGGCACCTGGCCGGTGAGCACGACCAGGGGGATCGAATCCATCAGCGCATCCGTCAGCCCGGTGACGGCATTGGTCGCCCCGGGCCCGGAGGTGACCAGCACCACCCCGGGCCTGCCGGTGGAGCGCGCATAGCCTTCGGCGGCATGCACCGCGCCCTGCTCGTGCCGCACCAGGATGTGGCGGATGTCGTTTTGCTGAAAGAGCTCGTCATAGATCGGAAGGACGGCCCCGCCGGGATATCCGAATACCGTGTCCACGCCCTGATCCTTGAGGGCCTGTACCACCATTTTCGCGCCGGTCATCTGACGTGCCATCTTGCTCTCCGTTCGTCGTCCCGTTCACGCATGAAAAAGCCCCCGGAAGCTTCGGGGGCGCATGGGGTTTCGATATGGTCTGCCGTTACCGGCCCATGCGCCTGATTCCCACAAGTACGATAATCTCTTTCATGCCGCTGGCTCCGTTATGCGTGGGCGCGAGATTATGGGGGGCGGGAAAGGGCGTCAACCGGGAAATGCAGAATGAAATGTCGCACGGGGCGGGTATGGCGGCATTTTGTTGCGTTTATTCGGAGTTCCGGGAAATTCGTCGAAAAAGGAGAGCCCCGCCCCGGGGCTGACCGGGGCGGGGCGGGGCCCGTGCGGCAATCGCTGCACTCTGGCTCAGAAGTGCAGAGAGATGTCCCTGTGGACCGCATTGCAGGAGGCCGCGAACAGCGCCTGCTCCCGTGTCATCCGCGGCTGGGAGCGCAGCCCCAGCGTGCCCTTCAGCGCCGCCGTGTAGGCCTCGAGGCCGGCCCGCAGTTCCGTTTCGGCGCGGGCGCGCCATTCCTTCTGCTCCCGGTAGGCGGCAATGGCCTTGTCCAGCTGGGCCAGCGCCTTCTCGCGGTCGGGGGTGCGGGCGCGGATGGCGCGGCGCGCATTTGAAAGCGGCTTGGCCACGTCGGAAGCCCCGGAGACGCGGTTGAAGCGGCTGCCGAGCTGCTTCAGCGCGGCCTCGGCGCTTGCCGGATCGGCGCTTGCCAGCACCTCGCGCAGGGCCTCCAGCTCCGCCTCGAGCTCCAGGAACCGCGGCGTGGCATCGAGCACGCCCAGCGCCTTGGCGGCATTCTGGTAGGAGGTATCGGCCAGGCGCCGATAGGCGTTGCGCACCTTGTTCTCGGCCTGAACCAGCGCGCGGAACGTCTTGTAGGTCTCGGCCCAGTCGGCCGGAATCGAGGCGCGAAGTTCCTCGATCTCGGCCCTCATCTGCTCGGCCCGCCTTTCAAGCCTGGCCCGCCGCTCCTCGGAAATTCCGCTGCGCCGGTTGGCCAGTTCCTGTTCGACGTCCTTCAGTTCGGCCTCGGTATCGCGGATGTCCTTCTCGAGGCGGCGCACGGTGTTCAGCTGCGGCCGGTATGCGGGGGCCGCGGCCTCCACCGCCATGGCTGCGTCCTCGATCATCGCCAGTTCGTTCAGTGCCTTTTCGGCACTGTCGAAGGCACGGGTCAGATCCGTGGCGAGGGATTTCGGCAGGTAGCCGAGATCCAGCTGCCGCGCCGTGGCGATGGCATCGAGAACCGCCTGCCTTTCCGGGCCCGACAGCTTGTCGAGCACGTATTCGTCCATGCACAGCTGAAGCTTGGGGTTGCGCGGTGGCGGCGAGGTCTCGGACAGGTAGCTCACCCGGTTCGGCAGGTAGTTCACCAGCGGCGGCATGTAGCCGACGATGCCCAGGGCCAGAATCTGCAGCAGGATGAAGGGGATGACCCCCTTGTAGATGTCGATGGTCTTGACGATCGCCGGGGCGACCCCGCGCAGATAGAACAGTGCAAAGCCGAAGGGTGGCGTCAGGAAGGACGTCTGGATGTTGAGCCCGATCATCACCCCGAGCCACACGGCGGTGACATTGGCCGAAGGGTCGGCCAGCAGGATCGGTGCGACGATCGGCACCACGACGACCGAGATCTCGATGAAGTCGAGGAAGAAGCCGAGCACGAAGATCACCGCCATGACCACGATGAACTTCGTCCAGAAGCCGCCGGGCAGGCCGTTGAGGAACTCGCGCACCAGCTCCTCGCCGCCGAAGGCGCGGAAGGCGGAGGTCAGGATCGCCGCGCCCATCAGGATGACGAACACCAGCGCCGTGGTCTTGGCGGTTTCCAGCATCACGCCGTCCAGCGTGCGCTCGAAGCGCCAGACGCGAAGCCCGCTCCACACCAGCGAGACGATGAGCCCGGCCGAGCCGATCACGCCGAGCACGATGCCGAACACGTCCTCGCCGTCCTGGATCAGCTTCACGTTCATGTCGTAGTTGTTGAGGGTGTAGACCAGCAGCGCCAGCGACAGAAGGCCGAGAATGGCCGGGTGGTATCGGCCCCGGTCGTTTTCGGTGATCCGGTAGCCGGCCATCACGGTGGCGCCCGCCGCGCCGATGGCGCCGGCCTGGTTCACCGTGGCCACGCCCATGATGATCGACCCCAGCACCAGGAAGATCAGCGTCAGCGGCGGCACCAGCGTCAGCGCCACCTTGCCCCAGAAGGCGGCATCGAAGGCGCCTTCGTGGTGCACGGCGGGGGCCGACTGGGGGCGCAGGATGGCGAAGCCGAGAATGTAGAGCATGTACAGACCGACCAGCACGAGCCCCGGGATCAGCGCGCCGAGAAACATCTCGCCGGCGCTGGTCGAGCCGACATCGAAGATCGAGGGCATGGAAAACTCGCCCGTCGCGGCCTTGTAGAGCCCCTGGCGCAGCACCCCGGCCTGGTCGGTGGCCGAAGAGAGCTGGTCGGCCAGGATGATCAGCACGATCGACGGCGGGATGATCTGCCCAAGCGTGCCCGAGGCGGCAATGGTGCCGGTGGCCAGCGGGGTGGAGTAGTTGTTGCGCATCATCGCCGGCAGGGAGATCAGCCCCATGGCCACCACCGTGGCGCCGACGATGCCGGTGGTGGCGGCCAGAAGG
>JALSGY010000123.1 GCA_026982515.1 Paracoccaceae bacterium | reverse complement strand
TCCGCGGCCGTATCGGCACCTACGACGTGCGCAAAAGCGGGCTGGGCTATCTTTTCGCCACCCAGGACTCGCGCCAATCCGAAACCTTCTGGCGCCTGGCCGAAGTCATGGGCAGCCTGAATGCCAGGCTCTATTGCTGTTCATCGGACATGATCGAAGACGTCGCCTCTGGGCGCATTGCGCTGGCATACAACGTGTTGGGCAGCTACGCGGCTGCGCGCACGGACCTTGCCGGCCAGAGACGCATCATCGAGCCTCAGGATTTTACCACCGTCATGCTGCGCTCGGCCCTCATCCCAGCCTCCGCACCCAACCCGGAACTGGCCGGTCACTTCATCGATCACCTGATCCGCTTGTCCTGGGGCAAGGCCGACCCCGCCTCTTATCCTTTCCCGCCAATCATTCCCGATCCGGCCGCTGGCAACAACCCCTCCCTGCGGCCCATCCGCCTCGGCCCCGGTCTTTTGGTCTATCTCGACGACCTGAAGCGCCAACACTTCCTGCGTGCCTGGGAAGCGGCAATGGTGCGGCTATGAACCGCCTCGTCCTCGACCCGCTAGCCCGATTGAGGGGACAGTCGCAGCCATGCGCACCCGAAAACAGCGCCACGTCGCCGTCCCAACCGGCCCAGGCACCGGTGGCACCGGCGGCGACGATGTAGCGGTCTCCCTCGGCGGGGCTCGCGGGTGGTGCGACCAGATTCCGGTCCTTCACGGAGAACTGAACGAGGCCATCAAGCAGGTCGAGCGCCGCGTTGTGGGCGACATGCTTTTGCGCCTGCGCGGCGGCGATGTAGGGGAGCGAGAGGTTCGGAGTGGTCATCAATGCCTCATGTGATGGTGACGGTGGTCTCGGCGGAGGTGCCGCGACCGAGCGAGGGCGAGAGTTGAGCGACACGGATGGTCAGCGCGGCGCCCGGCAAGAGCGCCGCGCCCCAGTCTGCGATCTGATCGGTCACGCTGTAGGTACGGTTGCGCTTCGAACGAGGCGAACTTCGCGGGGCATATCTGGGATCGCAGGGATGCGGACGGCTTCGCAGGCGCGACGGCTTGCATCGTGATCCCGTGGTTTGCAAACAGACACGAAAACGGAACGGACTGGCGTGCGCTTGCTTGGTGGATCCACGATCACCTGCCATATTCCACGATGTATTTCTTCCCTCGTATGGCTGCATTCAACATCTCCTGGCACGAACGACCGAAGAAAAGGATCGACAGCTACATCGCGCCAAAGGGTTGTCTGACAAAGCCCGGCATGCCGAACCATGAAGGCGATCACTCCGAGTGGTATCCCGGCTTCCCCGAACTTGCCCAGCCGCAAACCTAGAAACGCCTCTCCACCCAGTTCGCCACGATCAGCCCCGGCACACTATCGAGCGCGCCCTCGGCGTCCCGGTCGAGGTTCAACCGCTTCGGCAACTTCACGCCAGCCACGGCACGACCATGAGCTCGGCGGTGCCCTTCCAGACATTGGTGGCCCCCGAAGCGTCGCGCTCGGCATTGAGGATTTCCAGGGCCGCGCCCTCGAGGCTGGGCGGCACCACCAGCAGACGCGGGTTGATCCCCAGCGGCCGGCCATGATCGCCTTTCATGCCCATGAGGGCGGCGCGGGCAGCTTCGTAATTGGTGGCATTGAGGGCCTGCTTCGAGTCCCAGGCGAACTGCCAGAAGCCGAAGCCGACATTGCCGCGCGCATCGGCGCCATAGAGGAATTCCTTGTTGTTGAACACATGGTCGTCGTCGATCCGGGTGCGCGAGACGAACTCGAACTCCTTGCGCTTTTGCAGGATGATCGGCTTGAGCGCGCGCGAGGTATCGAGCAGGAACCAGGGCGTGCCGGCGCCGCCATCGGTATTGGCCACCGAGATTTCGTTGCCGTTCTTGTCCAGCACCGGGTGGTCGGTGTCGAAGAAGAACTGGCCGTCATAGCAGGTGGTGGTGAAGCCGGCCTTGAGCAGGTCGAATACCAGCTGATCCCATTTCGAGCCGGTGGACATGCCCATTTCGGTAAACATCGGCCCATAGATGCCGAGATTGTCGGTCTCGATATCGTCGCGATCGACGCCGATAGTCAGCTCCCAGGGCTTTTCCTTGATCGAGTAATCGTGTTGCGCCAGGTTCTGCACCGCACGCGCGCCGATCCACTCGCGCACATTGGGGATCTTGCCGAGCCAGCCGTATTTCTGCTCCTTCTGCGAGGCAGAAACGATGGTGGCCACCGAACTGGCCATCGAACTGGCCTGGCCGAGACCGTTCTGGCACGCGGCGGAGAAACCCACCCGCAGGGAATTGAGATTTTGGGCATTTACAAGCATCAGGGCTCTCCTCAGGTGGCGCGGGTCAGGGCTTCGTCGAAGCGGACCCAGACGCCGTTTGCATCAACATTGTCGACGATCCCGGCCGGGCTGCGGGTGGCGGTGCCATCGGTCTTGGCCACGGTCTGGTCATCGACGATGAATACCTTGGCGCCGATATCGGCCTTGGCGATGGCATCGGCGCCGGTGGAATTGGCATAGCGGAACACGCCGGGACGATAGTCGAGCGTGAGATCGCCGGCAGCGCCGGTGGAGTTGTCCACCTGGGCCTCGGCCCGGCCGACGCCGATGGCGCCGGTGGCGGTCGCCCCCTTGGTCAGGTTGCCTTGGGCATCGCGCATGACGATGGCGCCGGCATAGATCTTGACCGAGGCGGCGACGTCGCCCCGGCGGATGTCGCCTTCAAGGCGCGGGGTGTTGCGGTCCTGGGCAAGTGCGGTCATCAGAGAGCCTCCTCATGCTTGCGCTCGGCGGCCAGCGCCTTGGCGTAATCCTCGACATCGACGCCGATCAGGCGCGCGGCCTCCTGCTCGGCGGCGTTGAGCGCCACCTTGCCATCCTCGGCCGGCGTGCGGGTCATGGTCATGCGGCCCGCCTCCAACACCGGCAGGGCGGCGATTTCCGTCTCGACGCTTTCCGGGTCGCTCATGTGGCGGGCGATGTAATGGTCGCGCAGCGGCTTGACGCCGACCCGGCCGCGCCGGATTTCCTCGTCGATGAAGCGTTCGGCCAGGTCGCGGGCACGGGCCTCTTCCACCGCGTTCAGCTGCGCGGTCAGGCCGGCCAGCTCCGATTGCAGCGCGGTGATGGTCTCGGCCGCCGCATGGGAGGCCACGCCACCCGCGCCGTCACCCTCGGCGCCATCGCTGCGCGAACCGATCGCCGCCAGGATCTCCGCCTGGGAGGCCACGCCGGACAGCCCGAGCGCCCGGGCAATCTCCGACATCGCGGCCTGCTCGTCATCTTCGCCCGAGGCCCGCTTTAGCCGCGCATCCAGCGCCGCCCTGATGTCGTCATCGGTGGCCTCGCTTCCAAGGCCCAGGAGTTCCCTGAGATACTCCATCCAATCCATTTCATTCTCCTGTTGCGATGCCAGCGCCTTGAGATGCAACGCCGGACGGTGGACCAGCCCGGCACCCTTCAGGCGCACGATTTTCCCGGTCTTGCGCTCAGCAAGAAAAGAGGGGCTGATATAACGGTATTCGCGCGCTTCGATCATCTTGCGCGCGGTGTCGGTCCATTCCACCCGCCCCCACAGGCCTTCGCCATCGGCGCGCAGTTCCCGGATCCAGCCAGCAGCCGGCACCGGTCCATTGGCCAGCGCCATCGGGCTGTCAGCCTGATGTTCGTAATCGACCGGCAGATCGACTCGGCGCGCCTGGAATTGTCGGATCACCGCCTCCGGGTCGTCGAGCTTCCAGCGCCGCCCGTCGCGCGCCCGCATCTGACCGGCGGGGAAAAGTTGCACCCATTGCGGCGCGCCCGAGCCTCCGGCAGTCGCAGGCTCAAGGTCGATGGCTGGCGCCTGGGTGATGATGGTGGTCTTGTCCATGGGGCGAGATTGCCCGCCCGGCGCGCCTAAAAACACCCACAACGGTTTGCGGGCAAGCCTGGCGCGCAGCTCTGGACAGGCCCACGCTGCGCCCTCATGGCGGCTTTGTCAATCGCCCTGGGCGCCCTCGGCCACCCTGGCCAGCCATTCATCGACGGTTTCGGCGATATTGTCGCGGTCGCGCTCGGATATGCCAAGGAAAGGGCGGGCGGGAATATCGCCCCAGGGGATGGAGCCGCCGCGCGCATCGACCCCGAAAGCGCCCTTGGAGGCGCCGAACTGCATCACCGCCGAATAGATCTTGTTGGTGCCGACTTCGACCCAGTCCGGCCCGTATTGATGAAAGAACGAGCTGCGCAGCGGGATGCCATCCACGTTCGGGCCGAACAGCGGGCGAAAATCCACCCGCTGGCCCCGGCGCTCATAGGCGGCAATGGTGGCCGCGCTCTTGGGCGCCCAAGGCGT
>JALSGY010000122.1 GCA_026982515.1 Paracoccaceae bacterium | reverse complement strand
GAGGCGGCATCGCCCGCCTCCAGCTGACGCTTGAGCCGGCGGTTTTCCAGCACCAGCGCCCGGGTGCGCAGCGCCTTGCGCACCACCGCGATGAGATCCTTCGGCGCGCAGGGCTTTTCGAGAAAGTCGAAGGCCCCGGCCGAGATCCCGCGCACCGCCATCGGGATGTCGCCCTCGCCGGTGAGCAGGATCACCGGCAGTTCCGCATCCACGCTCTGGGCATATTCCAGAAGCGCGAACCCGTCCTTTCCGGGCATGCGGATATCGGTGACCACCACCCCCTCGAAGCCGGGGGCGATGTGATCCTTCGCCTCGATGTAGGTCCCCGCCAGCACCGGGCTGAGCTCGGCCAGTTCCAGAGACTGGCCCAGCGCTTCGCGCACCGCCGCGTCGTCGTCCACCAGCAGCACCCGCGAGATCATGCCGCCCGCTCCGCCGGGCTGCGGGCCAGTTCGACGGTAAAGACCGCACCGCCCTGCTTGCGGTTGCGGCCGCGGATGTTGCCGCCAAAGCTCTGCACCAGCCCGTAGGAGATCGACAGCCCCAACCCCATGCCCTCGGCCTTGCCCACCTCCTTGGTGGAATAGAACGGATCGAATATCCGGTCCGGCTCGGCAATGCCGGGGCCGGTGTCGCAGACCTCTATCATCACATGAGTTTCCCCATCCACCAGATTGATATCTATTTCTTTTCTGTCGGAATCGGACATCGCGTCAATGGCGTTGGAAACCAGGTTCATCACCACCTGCTGCAGCCGCACCTCGCCACCGCGCGCCATCACCGGCCCGGCCGGCGGCTGCCAGCGCAGCACCACGCCCGCCTCGGCAAGGCGGGGACCGGCAAGTTCCAGCACCGCCTCGACCACCGCCACCAGATCGACATCGGTGATGGTCTCGCTTTCCTGGCGGGCGAAGGCGCGCAGGTTCTTGATGATGCGCCCCATGCGCCGGGCCAGATCGGAGATGCGGCGCAGGTTCTCGGCCGCGGTCTCGGGCCGGCCGCGGGCCAGGAAGCGCTCGGCGTTCTCGGCGAAGGAGCGGATCGCCATCAGCGGCTGGTTCAGCTCGTGGCTGATCCCGGCCGACATCTGCCCCAGCGCCGAAAGCTTGCCCGCCTGCACCAGCTCGGCCTGGGCCTTGCGCAGGGCGGCGGCGGTCTCCTCGCGCTCGCGCACCTCGCGCTGCAGCGTGACATTGGCCTGCGAAAGCTCGCGCGTGCGGGCCTGCACCCGGGCCTCCAGCTCGGCATTGGCGGCGGCCTCCACCGCCAGCCGTTCGGCCAAAGCGCGGCGGCGCTCGGCGGCCAGAAACAGCGCCAGCCCGAAGGCCAGGAACAGTGCCGCCACCACCGCGCCCTGCAGTATCGCGATGCGCCGGGCCGAGGAGATGTCGAGCAGTATCTCCCCCGTCATCCCGATCACCGGCACCTCCTGGGCCAGGTGCAGCGCCCGGCGCGGCAGGTAGCGGCTGGCCTCCATGGTCCACAGCTCGTAGCCGTTGACCGTCGTCTCGCGCACCGGCGGAAAGGCGCGCAGGTAGGGCGCCTGCACCGGACCGCCGCGCACGCTCAGCACCAGATCCGAGCGGTTGGTGGCGAAGACGATGCCCGCCTCGTCGGTGAAGAAGACGGGCGAGGGGCTGGCCGGCCAGCTCACCTCGATCTCGGCCAGGTCCAGGGCCACCACGATCGCCCCGCGCGCCGGGCCGCCGGGCTCGAATACCGGGGCCGAATAGACATAGAGCCGCCGCTGCCGCTCATCCACGTAATGGGCCGCGCCCAGCGCCCCGGTCATGGCGCGGGCGAAGGCCGGGGCCAGGCCGGAATCGCCCCGCCCGGCCCCCACCGCGGCCATCTCCCGGCCCCCGGCATCGAGAACCATCATCCCCGCCGCCCCGGTCTTGTCGGCGGTTTCTCGCAACAGCTCCTCGGCCGCCGCATCCGGACCGCCCTCCAGCACCAGCGCCGTCACCACCGGGTGATCGGAGAGAAACACCGCTACCTCGCGATAGCGCTGCAGCTGGGCGGCCAGCCGGTCGGCGGCCAGGGCCAGATCGGCGCGCCCGCGCTCGGCCAGCCCGTCGAGAGCGGCATTGAAGGCATACCAGCCCACCCCGACGGCGATCACCGCCACGCCGGACAGAAACATCACGGCAGCCGCCGTGCGCCGGAAGAACGCGCCCCTCATGGCCGGGCAGTCTAGAAACCGGCGCTTGCAAAGACCAGAACCATTTGGGCAGACTGAGCCCGCAACAAACGCGCGAAACCGATGGAAACACTTTCCCAGCCCCCGACCGAGGACGCCTTCGTCCAGAATCCCTACGCCTTCTACGAGCGTGCCCGCCAGCAGGCCGGCATTATGTTCTTCTGGGAAGACTACGGCCTGCCCTGCGCCCTGTCCCATGCCGCCAACTGGGCCATCCTGCGCGACCGCCGCTTCGGCCGCCAGCCTCCGCCCGGCCAGGAACCGGACAAGCCGCCCCACCAGCGCTGTTTCTGGGCGGTCGAGGAACATTCCATGCTCGAGCTGGAGCCCCCGCGCCACACCCGGCTGCGCGCGCTGGTGCTGCGCGCCTTCACCTCGCGGCGAATCGCGGCGCTGGAGCCGATGATCGCCACCCTTGCGCATCAGCTGATCGACCGGCTCTCGGGGCGCCGCTTCGACCTGATCGAGGAGTTCGCCCAGCCCCTGGCGGTAACCGTCATCACCCGTCTGCTGGGTGTGCCGGAAGAACGCGGCGAAGAGCTGCTGGACTGGTCGCATGCCATGGTCGGCATGTATCAGGCCCGCCGCGACCACGAAATGGAGGTGGCGGCCGCGCGCGCCGCGGCGGAATTTTCCGCCTTCATCGGCGAATATGTCGATTACCGCCGCAACCGCCCGGCGCAGGATCTGATCACCCAGCTGATCGCCGCCGAGCAGGACGGCGACAGGCTCAGCCGCGAAGAGCTGATCACCACCTGCATCCTGCTGCTCAACGCCGGGCACGAGGCCACGGTGCACAGTTTCGGCAACGCGGTGAAGGCGCTGCTGGAAAGCGGCTCCGGGCCAGAGGTGCTCGCCCCCGATCGGATCGAGGCGACGGTGGAGGAAACCCTGCGCTTCGATCCGCCGCTGCACATGTTTCAGCGCTGGGCCTACGAAGATGTCGAGGTGGGCCGCCACGTGATCCGCAAGGGGCAGAAGGTGGCCTGCCTGCTGGCGGCGGCCAATCGTGACCCGGCCCGCTGGGACCGCCCCGGCATCTTCGACCCCTCCCGTCCCGTGCAGACCAACCTTGCCTTCGGCGCCGGGGTGCATTTCTGCATCGGCGCGCCGCTGGCCCGGCTGGAGCTGCAATGCGCCCTGCCGATCCTGTTTTCCCGCCTGCCCGGCCTGGAAATCGCGCAGCCCCCGCGATACGCGCCCAGCTACCACTTCCACGGGCTCGAGGCGTTGTGGCTTCGCGGCTGAGCGCGGGACGGGCGGGCTCAGGCCTCGATCGGCAGCCGGGTAGTGAACTTGATCTCCTCCATCGAGAGCAGCGCGGTGACGTTGTAGACCTTCACCTGGGAGATCAGCGCCTGGTAGAAATCGTCATAGGCGCGGGCGTTTTTCACCCTCACCTTCAGGATGTAGTCGATCTCGCCGGCCAGCCGGTGGGCCTCCATCACTTCGGGGCGTTTCCTGACCGCCTCGAGGAAGGCCGCCTGCCAGGCGGCATCATGCTCTGAGGTGCGGATCAGCACGAAGAAGCAGGCCTCGAATCCCAGCGCCTCGGCGTTGACGATCACCGTCTGCGGGCCGATCACCCCGGCCTCCTTCATCTTGCGGATCCGGTTCCAGACCGGGGTCTTGGAAGAACCGACCTTGCCGGCGATCTCGTCGAGTGACTGGCTGGCGTCGCGCTGCAGCTCGACAAGGATTTTCCGATCCGTGGCATCGAGGCGGACTGACATTCTTCTGGCTCCCGTCTGGTGGAACAGCACTGTTGCTGTTCGGCTGATTTGGAACAAACTTCCTTATCTTTCGGCGCATATGGCATTTATTCGGAACAATGTTCTATATTCAAGGGGAAAATTCAACAACCCGACTCGAGAAGGGCAAACCGATGAGCCGCCGCTTCACACCGAAGATCGTCACCGCCCATGCATTGCAGGAGGGCGACGTGATCTATCTCACCGCCGACGACATCTGGTCGCGCGACCACCGCGAGGCAGAGCTGATCGAGGACGAGGCCCATGCCCAACTGCGCCTGCTGCATGCGCTTTCCCAGCCGCATGTGGTGGGCGCCTGCCTGGCCGAGGCCCGGATGGGCACGGGCGGCCCCGAACCGGTGCAGCTTCGCGATGCCATCCGCGCCCGCGGCCCCTCG
>JALSGY010000121.1 GCA_026982515.1 Paracoccaceae bacterium | reverse complement strand
ATCGAGGGTCAGGAAGACGATCCAGCTGAGGAAGGCCGAGAGGAACAGAAGCCCCGTGGTGACCCATTGCGAGGCCCTGTCGCCGATCAGCCGCCAGCCGAATCCTGCGATGATCGCGCCGACCAGCGGGGCAAAGAGGATGATGGTTTCCATTTCCTTACCCCTTCATCACGTTGACGTCTTCAACGTCGATGGTGCCGCGGTTGCGGAAGAAGCAGACCAGGATCGCCAGGCCGATGGCGGCCTCGGCGGCAGCCACGGTGAGAATGAACATGGTGAAGATCTGCCCCACCAGATCGCCGAGATAGCTGGAGAAGGCGACCATGTTGATGTTCACCGCCAGCAGCATCAGCTCGATCGACATCAGGAGGATGATGACGTTCTTGCGGTTCAGGAAAAGCCCGAAGACACCGATGACAAACAGCCCCGCGGCCACTGCCAGATAGTTTTCAAGTCCGACCATCTTGTCCCTCAAATCTTTTCTTCCTTGCCGCCCGGCGGCGCAGCGCGACCACGAACAGGGCGATGACCGCGGCCAGAATGACGAGCGAACGCCCCATGCTACAGCCCCTGCCCCGGTTTCACGTCCTTCAGCTCCAGCGCCTTGGCCGGATCGCGATACATCTGCGCCAGCACGTCCTGGCGCTTGATGTTGGGCCGGTGACGCAACGTGAGCACGATGGCACCGATCATTGCCACCAGCAGGACCAGCCCGGCCATCTGGAACAGCAGGATGTAATCGTCGTAGATCAGCCGCCCCAGCGCCGCGGTGTTCTGCACCTCCTGCGGGTCGGGGGCGACGGCCTGGCGCAGCTCGGGCGCGAGATCGGCAAACTGCCAGACCCCGATCGCCATGCCCAGCTCGAGCAGGATGATCACCCCGATCAGCAGCCCCAGCGGCATGTACTGCACCATCTCTCCCTTGAGCTCGGCGAAATCGACGTCGAGCATCATCACCACGAACAGGAACAGCACCGCCACCGCGCCCACGTAGACGATCACCAGCAGCATCGCCACGAACTCCGCCCCCAGCAGGATGAACAGCCCGGCCGCCGAGATGAACGCCAGGATCAGCCACAGCACCGAGTGCACGGGGTTGCGGCTGACCACGGTGAACAGCCCGCCGGCCAGCGTCGTGACGGCAAAGACGTAAAAGGCAAAATCAGCGACGCTCATGCGCTGTCCTCCTCGTTTTCGGCAAACACCGCCCGGGCAAAGCCCAGCGCCCGGCTCATCGCCGGCAGTCCGCCCAGCATCGACATCTGATAGATCACCTCGGCGATCTCCTTTTCGCTGGCCCCCGCCTCGAGCGCGTGGCGGACGACGGCCTTGAACATCGGCTCCACCGGCGCGCCCTGCACCGTCATGCCGGCGATCATCGCCATCAGGCGCTGCTTGGCGTCCAGCCCGTCCCTGTTGAAGGCATTGCCCCAGATCATCTCCATGACGTCCTTGGGCATGGTGGGCATCATCTTGTCGAAACCATGGGCCTGGAAACTCTCCAGCGCAGGGTTGATGGTGCGGACCATTTCCTGGCCCTGCTCCATCATCTGCTGGAAGAGTTTGTTGAAATCACTCATCGGTAGGGCGCGTCCATCTCCAGGTTGCGGGCGATCTCGGCCTCCCACATCTCGCCGTTTTCCAGCAGCTTCTGCTTGTCGTAGAACAGCTCTTCGCGGGTTTCGGTGGCGTATTCGAAATTGGGCCCCTCGACGATCGCATCCACCGGGCAGGCCTCCTGGCAGAAGCCGCAGAAGATGCATTTCGTCATGTCGATGTCATAGCGCGTGGTGCGGCGCGAGCCGTCCTCGCGCGGCTCGGCATCGATGGTGATCGCCTGGGCCGGGCAGATCGCCTCGCACAGCTTGCAGGCGATGCAGCGCTCCTCGCCGTTGGGATAGCGGCGCAGCGCGTGCTCGCCGCGGAAACGCGGGCTGAGAGGCCCCTTCTCGTGCGGGTAGTTCACCGTCGCCTTGGGGCCGAAGAAGTATTTCAGGCCCAGCCTGAAGCCGACGATGAAATCCCACAGCACGAAGTACTTGGCGGCGCGGACGTAGTCGATTGCCATTGTCTCAGCCTCCCACCGTCCAGCGGGCGTAAGCGCCCCAGAACCATCCGAACTGCGCCGCGAAGGCCACGAAGACCACCCAGGCCAGGCTCAGCGGCAGGAACACCTTCCAGCCGATGCGCATCAGCTGATCGTAGCGGTAGCGTGGCGTGATCGCCTTCACCATCGCGAAGATGAAGAAGAAGAAGGCCATCTTGCCGATCATCCACAGCACCCCGTCGGGGATGCCGGGAATGGGCGACAGCCAGCCGCCGAAGAACAGCAGCGTGATCAGCGCGCACATCAGGAAGATGGCGATGTATTCCCCGGCCATGTAGAGCAGGAAGGGCGTCGAGGAATATTCCACCTGGTAGCCCGCCACCAGCTCGCTTTCCGCTTCCGGCAGGTCGAAGGGCGGGCGGTTGGTCTCGGCCAGGGCCGAGATGAAGAACAGGAACACCATCGGAAACTGCGGGATCCAGTACCAGTTCAGCAGCCCCCAGTCGCCCTTCTGCGCGGCGACGATGTCGGAGAGGTTGAGCGAACCGGTGGAAAGGATCACCCCGATGATGATCAGCCCGATCGACACCTCGTAGGACACCATCTGCGCCGCCGAGCGCAAGCTGCCGAGGAAGGGATACTTGGAGTTCGAGGCCCAGCCGCCCATGATCACCCCGTAGACCTCCAGCGAGGAGATGGCGAAGATGAACAGGATGGCCACGTTGATGTCGGCCAGCACCCACCCCTCGTTGAAGGGAATCACCGCCCAGGCGGTGATCGCCAGCACGAAGGAGACCAGCGGCGCCATGATGAACACCACCTTGTCGGCCCCGGCGGGGATGACCACCTCCTTGAGGACGTATTTCAGCGCATCCGCCACCGATTGCAGCAGCCCCCAGGCGCCCACCACGTTGGGCCCGCGGCGCAGCTGCACGGCGGCCCAGATCTTGCGGTCCCCGTAGACGAGGAACAGAAGCGAGATCATCACGAAGGCGATGATCAGCAGGCTCTGCGCCACGATCAGCACGAAAATGCCCAGGGGGGTTGTCAGAAATTCAGCCATTTTGCCTCATGCCCTCAGACCGTCGGTATCCCTTTCGCTGCACAGTCGCGCACCGTCGCTTCGGCGTCGATCGTGCGCAAGCCCCGTGGCAGCGTCGGCGAGATGGTGTAAACCGCATCTGCACGCCAAACGCCACCCTCAATCGCCACATTTGTCCGCACGTGGCGGGCAAAGCCGTAGCCCCGGATCAGCGCATATTGCGCCGCCGCGCAGCGGGCGTAGGCGACCACGTCCTCCCGGCCCCGCGCGCCCCTCATCTCGACCCGGAAACTGACCAGGTCCTCATCCAGCAGAATCGTCTCCACGCCATTGTAATCAGGGGAAAATTCCCCCTCTCCGCCGCCCTGCAGCGGGGCGCAGGCCGCCAGCCCGCCGAAGGCGGCAAGCAGGGCCTTGCGATATGCCGGAGCGCGCCTCATCACTCGGCCGCCACCCGCGCCTCGCCGCGCGCCTTCTCGAGCGCCGAAAGCTCCGCCATCAGGGCACTGGCCCGGGCGATCGGATTGGTCAGCCAGAAGTCCGAAATCGCGTTGCGGAAATCGGCCTTCGCAGGCTTGCGCAGCGGGATCGGGCGCCAGTCGTTTTCCGGCACCTCGTCGATGCGGCCCAGGTGCGGGACGGCCTGTGTCAGCGCCCGGCGCAGCTGACCCAGCGAATCCCATGGCAGCGCCTGGCCGAGCCGGCCGGAAAGCGCGCGCAGGATGGCCCAGTTCTCGCGCGCCTCACCGGGCGGGAAACCGGCGCGCAACGCCAGCTGCGGGCGGCCTTCGGTGTTGACGAACAGCCCCTGCTCCTCGGTATAGGCCGCGCCGGGCAGGATGATGTCGGCCCGATGCGCGCCGCGGTCGCCATGGCTGCCCTGATAGATCACTACCGGGCCTTCGCCGATCTCCACCTCGTCGGCGCCTAGATTGTAGACAACCTCCGCCCCCTCCAGCGCCGCGTCCAGGCCGCCCTCGGTGGTGGCGCCCACGTCCATCGCGCCCACGCGCGCGGCCGCGGTGTGCAGGATCAGCAGCTTCGAGCCGGTAGCCTCGGCCAGTTTCATGGCCTGGCTCAGCACCGCCTCGCCATCGGCCTCCTGCAGGGCGCCCTGGCCCACGATGACCAGCGAGGGCACCTCGAGCACCTGCTTGAAGTCACGCGTCAGCAGGCCGGTCAGCGCGGCCCGGTCGGTGCCCACATGGGTGTAGTCGTAGGTCAGATCCTCCGCCTCGCCCACCAGCGAGATCTCTGCCCCGTTCAGCCAGGCCTTGCGGATA
>JALSGY010000120.1 GCA_026982515.1 Paracoccaceae bacterium | reverse complement strand
CGGTGTGATAACGGCTGGAGAGATCCTCGTCGGTCACCGCGCGCACCCCGCCGGTGCATTCGGTGACGTCCTTGCCCGTCATCTCGAAATGCACCCCACCGGGAATCGTGCCTTCGGCATTGTGGATGGCGAAGAACTCGCGCACCTCGCGCAGCACGCTGTCGAAGGGGCGGGTCTTGAAGCCCGAGGAGGACTTGATCGTGTTGCCGTGCATCGGATCGCAGGACCAGACCACGTTGGCCCCCTCCTCCTGCACCGCCCGGATCAGCCGCGGCAGGTGCTCGCCCACGTTGCCGGCACCGAAACGTGCGATCAGGGTCAGCCGCCCCGGCTCGTTTTCGGGGTTGAGCTTCTCGAGCAGGCGCTTGAGATCGTCGGTGCCGAGGGTGGGGCCGCATTTCAGGCCGATCGGGTTCTGCACACCGCGCAGGAATTCCACATGCGCGCCATCGGGCTGGCGGGTGCGATCACCGATCCACAGCATGTGGCCGGAGCCCGCCACCGGCAGGCCGGTGGTGGAATCGATCCGGCACAGCGCCTCTTCGTATTCCAGGAGCAGCGCCTCGTGGCTGGTGTAGAATTCGACCGTGCGCAGGGTGTAGGCACGCTCGCTGTCCACCCCGGCGGCGCGCATGAAATCCAGCGTGTCGGTGATCCGGCGGGCCATGTCGCGGTAGCGCTCGGCCTCGTCGCTCTCGGTGAAGCCCAGAGTCCAGGCGTGCACCTGGTGGACATCCGCATAGCCCCCCGTGGAGAAGGCGCGCAGCAGGTTCAGCGTGGCCGCGGCCTGGGTATAGGCCCGCAGCATGCGCCGCGGGTCGGGCACCCGGGCCTCGGGGGTGAACTCGAAGCCGTTGATGATGTCGCCGCGGTAGCTGGGAAGCTCGGTCTCGCCTACCCGCTCCACCGGCGAAGAGCGCGGCTTGGCGAACTGGCCGGCCATCCGGCCGATCTTGACCACCGGAACCTTGGCGCCGTAGGTCAGCACCATCGCCATCTGCAGCATCACCTTGAAGGTGTCGCGGATCAGATCGGCGGAAAACTCCGAGAAACTCTCGGCGCAGTCGCCGCCCTGCAGCACGAAGGCCTCGCCGCGGGCCGCCTTGCCCAGCTTCTCCTTCAGCCGCCGCGCCTCGCCGGCAAAGACGAGCGGCGGATACTTGGCCAGCTGCGCCTCGACGCTGTGCAGCGCGGCCTGATCGGTGTACTCGGGCATCTGGACGCGCGGTTTCGAACGCCACCCGCTTTTCACCCACTCGTTCATTGTTCCTGCTCCGGCATAGATGATGCAACACCCGTTTATAGGCCGCCCTTCGCCGCACTGCAAACCGAAGACCGCCCGCGGCGTGATAGGATGAAGGCGCGAATCCCTTGAACCGCACGGCGAAAGCTGTTTTCGATTTTGCATTCAATCTTCCGCAGGACAGGTAAGCGATGGCGAGCATGACAGGCGATACCCCCACGGACCGGCGGCCGCGCCGCTTCGTGTTCCTGTTGCTTGAGAATTTCTCGATGCTGCCCTTTGCCGGCGCGCTGGAAAGCCTGCGCATCGCCAACCGGGCGCTGGGCAAAGCGGCCTATGTCTGGGTTCTGGTCGGCGAGGGCGGGGACAAGGTGACCTGTTCCAACGGCACCGAGTTCGTGCTCGACTCCGGCCTGCCGGAAACCCGGCGCGACGACACCATCCTGGTGTGCGGCGGCATCGACGTGGTGCAGGCCTCGACCCGGGCGGTGATCAACTGGCTGCGCCGCGAGGCCCGCCGGGGCGCGGCGATCGGCGGGTTCTGCACCGCCGCCCACACCCTGGCCATGGCCGGGTTGCTGGAGGGCAGGCGCGCCACCATCCACTGGGAGAACCAGGACAGTTTCAGCGAAGAGTTCGGCGGGGTGACGCTGACCAGATCCGTCTTCGCCATCGACGGCAACCGGATGACCACCGCCGGGGGCACCGCCTCGATCGACCTGATGCTGAAGCTGATCGCCGACGACCACGGCGAGGATCTGGCCAATACCGTGGCCGATCAGCTGATCTATTCCTCGATCCGCACCGACCAGGACACCCAGCGCCTTTCGGTGCCGACCCGCATCGGGGTGCGCCACCCCAAGCTCTCGGCCGTGATCCAGATGATGGAGAACAACATGGAAGAGCCGATCAGCCCCTCGGTTCTGGCCCGCGAGGTGGGGCTTTCGACGCGCCAGCTGGAGCGGCTGTTCCGCCGCTACCTCAACCGCAGCCCCAAGCGCTACTACATGGAGCTGCGGCTGCAGAAGGCGCGCAACCTGCTCATGCAGACCGACATGAGCGTGATCAACGTGGCGCTCGCCTGCGGCTTCACCTCGCCCTCGCATTTCTCCAAGTGCTACCGGGCCCATTACGATATCACCCCCTACCGTGAGCGTGGCGCCCGGGCGGCCAGGCTGCCGGTATAGGCGGCCTTTCAGGCCGGGATCGGGGCCTCCGGCAGGAGTATTTCCCGACAGAAGAAGCCGTGTTGCGCGACCGGGCCCGCCAGATGTCCGCAAATCGACGCCCTGGGGCCGAAAACCGCCCCGCTGCCGCCCCGGAAACGGATTGTCAGTCTTTTCTTTTTCCTCGCAGCGGATTAACGTCCGGCGTCAGGATATTGATCCAAACAGGGAGTTATCACATGAAAAGACTGCTTCTGGCCTCTGCGGCCGTGGCTCTGAGCGCCGGCGCGGGCCTTGCCCAGGAAGATATCAAGCTCGGGATCATCCTGGGCTTCACCGGACCGATCGAATCGCTCACCCCGCAAATGGCTGCCGGCGCCGAACTGGCGATGAAGGAAGTCACCGATTCCGGCGCGCTCCTGGGCGGGGCCACGGTGACGCCGGTGCGCGCCGACTCCACCTGCATCGACGCAGGCGCCGCCACCGCCGCGGCCGAGCGTCTGATCACCGGCGACGGGGTCAAGGGCATCGTCGGCGCCGACTGCTCGGGCGTGACCGGTGCGATTCTCTCCAACGTGGCCGTGCCCAACGGCGTGGTGATGATCTCGCCCTCGGCCACCTCTCCGGCGCTGTCGACGGCCGAAGACAACGGCCTGTTCTTCCGCACCGCCCCCTCGGATGCCCGTCAGGGCGTGGTGATGGCCGAAGTCCTGCTTGAGCAGGGCATCACCGAGGTGGCCGTCACCTACACCAACAACGACTACGGCAAGGGCCTGGCCGACAGCTTCCAGGCCGCCTTCGAGGAGCGTGGCGGCAAGGTGACGATCAACGCCGCCCACGAGGACGGCAAGGCCGACTACTCGGCCGAAGTCGGTGCGCTGGCGGCCGCCGGCGGGCAGCGCCTGGTGGTTGCGGGCTATGTCGATCAGGGCGGCTCGGGCATCATCCGCGCCGCACTTGATTCGGGCGCCTTCGACACCTTCCACTTCCCCGACGGGATGATCTCCAGCGCGCTGGAGGAAAACTTCGGCACCGAGATCGACGGCTCCACCGGCCAGCATCCGGGCACCGACAGCGAGGGGGCCGCGAAATTCACCGAGATCGTCGGCGGCGCCTTCGACGCAAGCTCACCCTTCACGCCGGAAAGCTACGACGCCGCGGCGCTGATCCTGCTGGCCATGCAGGCTGCCGGCTCTTCCGACCCGGCCGCCTACAAGGACAAGGTGATGGAAGTGGCCAACGCCCCGGGCGAGCCGATCCTGCCGGGCGAGCTGGCCAAGGCGCTCAAGCTGCTGGCCGAGGGCAAGGACATCGACTATGTCGGCGCCACCGCCGTGGAGCTGATCGGGCCGGGCGAATCGGCGGGCAACTACCGCGAGATCGTCATCAAGAACGGCAAGATCACCACGGTGAAATACCGCTGATTCAGCTGCGAAAAACCTTGGAACAGCCCGGATTTTCCGGGCTGTTTCACTAAGTGAAGGGCGCGGGTGGTGCGCGAACGGGGGGTGGCCGTGCAATGATCGTCGTAGAGAACCTGCACAAGCATTTCGGCGGGTTTCATGCGGTGGACGGGGCATCGCTGGAAATTCGCGAGGGCTCCATCACCGGTCTGATTGGCCCGAACGGGGCCGGAAAGACAACGCTTTTCAATGTGATAGCAGGCGTTCTTAAACCTACGTCCGGCCATATCTACATGGATGGCGAGGATATTACCGGCCTGCCGCCGCATGAGTTGTTCCACAAGGGGCTGCTGCGGACCTTCCAGATCGCGCATGAATTTTCCTCGATGACGGTGCGCGAGAACCTGATGGTGGTGCCCGGCAACCAGTCGGGCGAGACGCTGTGGAACGCCTGGTTCGCGCGCGGGCGCATCCGCGAGGAGGAGCGCGCCCTGCGCCGGCGCGCCGACGAGGTGCTGGAGTTTCTCACCATCGATCATCTGGCCGACGAAAAGGCCGGCAACCTCTCGGGCGGGCAGAAGAAGCTCTTGGAA